>NZ_QRVX01000002.1:0-110531 GCF_003458885.1 Coprococcus sp. AF21-14LB
TTTAGGTCGTTAGACTTTTGTGTCCAACTCGTTCTGAAATCTCTTTAAAGAAATTTTCAGGGTTGTTGTCTATTGTTTAGTTATCAAGGTTCTCTGTCGTTTGACAGCTCACCCAGTTTATCATAACCGATTTGCTTTGTCAAGAACTTTTTTTATTTTATTTTTTTAAGTTCTTGTTGTCTTTGCGACAGCTCATTTATAATATCACATTGCTGTTTTCATGTCAACATCTTTTTTAATATTTTTTCAATTCGCTATTTGAATTGAATATTTATAAACATTTGTCAGATTCTGTCATGTCTACAGTGATTCTATTCTAGCATGTTACCTTTGCCATGTCAATCTCATTTTTTTCAAATATTTTCCAAAGATTTTACATCATTTTTTTCTGAAACTCTGTCAAATGCACTGCGGAAATATTCCCTAAGCAAATCATAATTCTTGACACCATTCTCCCCCGGTGTTACAGTATAGAAAAATCAATAACCAAACCGTTGAAGCGGAGATAACGGCAATGATGCCTTTACAGAGAACCTGTGATGCTGAGATGCAGGTAAGAAACAAGTTGTCAAATGGACCGCTGAGGGTGCAGTCAAATGTGTTTTCTCACAGAGTATTCTGCAACGTGCTGGCATACGTTAGTTGCCGGGGATATGTTAGTATCCTGCTAAGCGTATGGGCATACCATAAATCAAGGTGGCACCGCGGATAAATTGTCTTATTCGTCCTTGACAGAATTATCGTTCTGTCCGGGGCGTTTTTTATTTTCTGTTTTATGATTTTTCATGATTGACTTCTCTTTGGCAGAACAAAACAGTTATTATGTGAAAGGAGCTTTCAAATGAACAAAATTATTTTAACAGGAGACAGACCAACCGGCAGACTGCATCTTGGACATTATGTCAGTACACTAAAACGACGGGTAACACTGCAAAATTCAGGTCAATATGATAAAGTCCTGATTATGATTGCAGATGCACAGGCACTCACAGACAATTTCGACAATCCGGAAAAGATCCGACAGAGCATCATCGAGGTAGCTCTTGATTATCTGTCAGTAGGACTTGATCCGTCCATTTCAACTCTGCTGATCCAGTCGCAGATTCCTGAACTTACAGAACTTACTTTCTATTATATGAATCTGGTGAATACAGCAAGACTCTACAGAAACCCCACCGTCAAAGCAGAGATGCAGCCAAAACACTTTGAAGCAAATCTTCCGGCAGGCTTTCTCTGTTATCCGATCAGCCAGGCTGCAGATATTACCGCATTTAAAGCAACAACAGTTCCTGTCGGCGAAGATCAGCTTCCGATGATTGAACAGACGCGGGAAATCGTCCGAAAATTCAATTCTATCTACAAAGATATTTTAGTGGAACCGGAAGCATTACTTCCGCAAAAGAAAGTCTGTCGGCGGCTGCCGGGGACAGATGGAACGGCAAAAATGAGTAAATCTCTCGGAAACTGTATTTATCTGGCGGATACGCCTGATGAAATTCGGAAAAAAGTTATGGGAATGTTTACCGATCCCCTTCATATCCAGGTTTCAGATCCGGGACATATCGAAGGAAATACTGTATTTACCTATCTTGACGCCTTTTGCGAAGACCGCCATTTCGCACAATATTTACCGGATTATGCCTGTCTGGGCGAATTAAAGGCACACTATCAGAGAGGTGGACTCGGAGATGTAAAATTTAAAAAATTTCTCAATGAGATTCTTCAGGAAGAACTGGAGCCTGTCCGCAAAAGACGGGCAATATACGAAAAGGACATTTCTGCCGTTTATGAAATACTAAAATCAGGAAGTGAGCAGGCGCGCGCCATTGCAGCAGAGACACTTGATGAAGTGAAAGATGCAATGAAAATCAATTATTTTGCCGATACAGCTCTGATTGAATCACACCGACACAAATACGAGGACGAAACTCCTGCATAAAAATCGACGGCAGGGATAACATAATCATATGCTTTCCCTGCCGCCTTATCTGCATTGGCACACTGTCCTTTATATACTTTTTATACTACACAATCTGAAGATCATACAGGTTTTTATACATACCGCCCTTTTTCAACAACTCCTGATGTGTTCCTGATTCCTGGATCTGTCCTTTATGCATAACAATAATCTGATCTGCGTGCTGTATCGTTGACAAACGATGTGCAACCATAATTGTTGTACGGCCATTCATCAGTCTGGAAAGTGCATCTGTAATCAAACTCTCTGTTTCCGTATCAATATTCGCTGTCGCTTCATCCAGTACAAGGATTTTCGGATCATAGGCAAGCGTTCTCGCAAAAGACAAAAGTTGCCGCTGTCCGGCTGAAAAGGTACTTCCCCGCTCCGTTACCGGTTCATCATAACCGCCCGGAAGTTTTTCGATAAAGGAATCGGCATTTACTGTTCTGGCTGCCGCTTTTACTTCTTCCAACGATATCTTGTCATTGTTCAGCGTAATATTTCCCTTAATATCTCCGGTAAAAATAAATACATCCTGCTGCACCTGTCCGATAGCTCCTCTCAGAACATCTGTGTCAATCTCCCGAATATCAACGCCGTCCAGAAGGATCTGTCCTTTCTGAATATCAAAATACCTTCCGATCAGATTAAGGATCGATGTCTTTCCGGCGCCTGTTGCCCCGACAAATGCCGTTTTTTGTCCAGGCTCGATCACGAAGCTTACATCTTTTAGGATATAATCATCCTTCTCATATGCAAACCACACATGACGAAACTCAATCTTTCCCTTGATATCGATTGGTTTTGGCTGTGGCGGATTCACAATCTCCGGCTTTTCATCGAGAATTGCAAAAATCTTCTCCGCAGAAGCAAGGGCAGACTGAAGCGTACCAAACTGCTCTGCCAGCTCCTGGATCGGTTCAAAGAAGGAACTGATATAGGTAATAAAAATAAATAATGTACCAAGTGACAGTGTTCCGTCAAGCACTGACCTGCTTCCGGTTCCAATCACGATTACCATTGCCGCGATTGATACAAGATAGATCGATGGCCGAAATACAGCAAATGTCATCGTCTCACGCCAGTTTGCCCGGTACAGCTCATACGATTTCTTTTCAAACTTCCGATAGCGTTCTTCTTCCCTCGCGAAAATCTGGATCAGCTTCATACCGGAAATATGCTCTGACAGAAATGTATTCAGTTCTGTTATTTTATTTCTTGTAATCTGGTATGCCTTTCTTGACAAAAATCGGAATACAAACGTAAGTACCGTAACAAGCGGTAAAAGCAGAAATGAGATTCCTGCCATCCGCACATCAATGGAAAGCATGACAATGGCATAGCCGATAATCTTCACAATATTTTTAAACAGCTTCACAAGGATCGTCGAAAACAGCTCGTTGATTGCTTCGGTATCGTTTGAAACACGCGTAACAAGTTTTCCGACCGGAGTTGTATTAAAGAAATTCAGCGACAAACTATGAATATGAGCGAATACTTCTTCTCTCATCTTGTAAATAATATTCTGTCCCATTTTCTGGAGCATCCATGTATCTACCGCATTTAACACAAACCCAAGCGCCAGCATCAGAAGATAAACGCCTACCGCAAGAAGAATCCCATGAAAATCACTTTGCCTAAGTTCTGTCAGCTCATCGCGCAAAAGGAGCGGTGCGCCTGCATCCACATATGTCTTTAGCACGCTATTTTCTCCTTCTTTTAACTCGCGGCACTCATCTGCATTGATTTCTTCTGCCATATAGTATTTGTCGTGATATAGAAAAATCTGATAATACTTCCCGGCACTTTTCGGTTTTCCATTATATCGTTCCAGATAGATACCGTGATAAGACACTGCATCTTCATCTGTCTTTTCTGTCTCTATATACGGATGATAATAACCGTTAATATAATCATCAATTGCATCGCCAATAATAATCGGACGGTACAATTCCACAACAATAATTCCAAGAACAAGGATTGTCGCGATCGTCATGACCCATTTATGCGGTTTCAGATAAGATAATAAACGTTTCATGAGATCTCACCTCCCTTTGCTGCCTCAAGCTGCTGCTTTTCAAACATATCATGATAAATCCCCTTCCGCGCCATCAGCTCATCATGGTTTCCGATTTCTTTCGCTTCTCCATCTTCCAGCACCATAATAATATCCGCGTTCTGGATTGTCGAAATGCGGTGTGCGATCAGAATGGTTGTCTTACCTGCACGGTTTTTTCTGAGATTTGTTAAAATATGTTCTTCTGTTTTCGTATCAACTGCCGACAGCGCGTCATCCAAAATTAAGATTGGTGCATCTTTCATAAGAGCACGCGCAATTGAGCTTCGCTGTTTTTGTCCGCCGGATAGTGTTACACCGCGCTCTCCGACAATCGTTTCATATCCATCTGGAAATGCAACAATATTTTCGTGAATGCAGGCAGATTCCGTTGCCCGCACGATTGCATCCATATCTTCCTCTTCTGCTCCAAATGCAATGTTGGATTTCAGCGTGTCTGAAAACAGAAAATTATCCTGAGGCACATACGCAATATTTTCCCGAAGCGTTTTTAAAGAAATAGCATTAATATCTTTCCCATCGATCAAAATCATACCCGGCTTCGTATTGTAGAGGTGCAGAAGCAGATTCACAAGTGTTGACTTTCCATTTCCTGTACGCCCGATGACCGCAAGCGTTGTTCCGGCAGGTACATCAAGAGAAATATGCCTGAGTGTCGGCTCGCTATGTCCGCGGTGGATGAATGTCAGATCACAAAATCTGATATCGCCTTTTATTTTCTCAATATCTTCCGCGTCCTCACGGTCAAAGATCTCCGGCTTTTCTTCCAGGACTTCCTGGATACGCTTAATGGACGCTGCTCCCTGTGAGAACATGTTAATTGCATCTCCGCAGGCAAGCATCGGCCAGACAAGCATATTAATATACTGGTTAAATGCAACAAAGCGCCCGAGCGTAATATCTCCGGCAAGCGCCAGATAACCACCGTATAAAAGTGCAGCCAGTGTTGACAGGCCAATGATAACATCAAGAAGCGGCATGATTACTGACTGAAGACGCACTACATCAAGATTGCGCTCCATTGTATTTTTATTTTCTTTTGCAAATGCGTACCGCTGTGCTTTCTCCTGCACGAACGCCTTGACAACTCTGACTCCGGAAAAGCTTTCCTGCACAAAATCCGTCAAATCCGACACTGCTTCCTGGCGCTTGCGAAAACGCCTGTGCATCACTTTTCCGTAATAGATTTCCCCGACACAGATAAGAAACATTGGAATGATTGCAATGAGTGTCAGCTTTACATCGACATAAAGCATCATCTGACAAATAACCATGATCGTCATTACAACTGCATCAAACACACAGATAACCGCCGGCCCGATGGACATACGCACCGCATTCAGATCACTTGTAAAACGTGTCATCAGATCTCCTGTTTTATGCTCGTTGTAATACTCTACGCTCATCTCTTCCAGATGCCGGAACATTTCATTTCGCAGCTCCCGTTCAATCGCTCTTGCTGATCCGAAGAGAAAATAGCGCCACAAAAATCTGCCGACTGCCAGTGTCAGTCCGAGCAAAAACAGCGTCAGCAAACATGACTTTACACCATCCCACCCCATTGTCCTTGCAGTCAGGCCGTCTGTGATCGTACCGGTCATTTTCGGAATGAACAGATTCGCAAAATCTACAACAAATAACGTAATAATTCCGACGATGTACTGAATGCGGAATTTCTTCACATACTGCATAATAAATTGAAACGAATTCATTTTCACCCTCCTCATTCTCTTTTGTTTTCACTATTTTAATTATATAATTTCCATCTTCAAATAGCAATTAGAACATCGTACAAATTGGAATCCGGTACAAAAAATATGTGTCCGGAAAAGTCTCCTGCGCATAGAAAAATTTCCGGAGATTTTTTCATCCCCGGAAATTTTTTACAACGGATATTCTTATGTTTTTCCTGCACAGCGATTTATTTTTCTTCCAGAATAAGCGCGTACTCCCCTACCTGCCTGTAATGCCGGAAGAACGATTCCCGCGGGTATCTGACAACACCCTCCTGCGGATCGCATACCGTCACTTCGTCTTCGTCATAATCGACAAGGACAAGCACATGTTCATTCGACGGCCACTCGAAATAATCCTCCGTATAGATACCGTCTCGAATAAGATACCAGCCTCTTCTGTGCTCAATTTCTAAGTTTTTGCTGGAAGACCAAATACAGACCGGAATGCCCGTATCTACAAGCTCCAGAAGCTCTTCTTCTGATTTGTGATAAAGCGGCACTGCGTTATGCCTTGCGCCTTCTCTGTCAATTACCTGCTGCATTGCTTCTGCCAACACATTCGGAAATGCTCCATAACTCGAAACCTCTTCCGGATCACCGACAAACACCTTATCCGGATGTCCACCATAGAGCCGCCCATCCCGCTCGGTAAGCGGCAGACATTTCATGGCTCCAGCCACATCCATCTTATCCGCCTCATACCCATATGCCTTAAGAAGCATTGTTCCCGCAGTTGCCTCACACCCTGTCGGGAGCTCCGGGTTCTGTAAGATACATGTCACTGCACGCTTCTTTTTCACTTTCATTTTCTCCCCTTCTGAAAGTGCATTAAACAAGATTTCTTCTTTGGAATCACCTTCCTGGTACCGCATATTGTCGTTTCGCATTGCAGCTCCTGCTATCAAAAAAAATACTCCCATGAAGGCACAGAAAACATTTCTTACTAGTTGTTTTCTGCGTTCCCGTTTTTCCTTCCGCCGTTTCATATCTATCACCTCTGTTTCTGATAGAATCATCATAGCGGAAGTCTGTTTCCAACTTACCTCATACTTGTATCATCTTTGCAAACTGTACTAATCTCGATCATTTTTTCTCCACGGTATAAATAATAAGATACTTGCATATCTTTTCCGTAATCACATACAATGCCCTTTCCATCCAGTTCTGTTTCCTCCACTGCACCCGAAAGATTTTTTCTCTCCTTCTCTGCTGGACTCATACCGATGTATTCTCCCCACGCATCCTTCATTTTTTCAAACGAGAGTTCCATACTGTTGTCTTGTATAATTTCTGCATACAATTCCATGATCTTCCCACTTTCTTTTTCGATACTGAGCGAGAGATATCCATAATCTGTTCCTGATACCGCAATCTGATATACAGTCACCCAGTTTGCCTGTTTATCAGTAAAGGTCTCGATCTCATACCATTTTTCTCCACGGTGAAGTTCTATTTGATATTCCTTTGGTAAAATCCCAAGCTCTGTCAATGTCTGAAGCTCCTGCTCTGCCGCAATACAGATTTCCTCGATTCCTTCCACAGAAATTCCGTCGTCTTCCTGCCAAATATCCGAATCTGAAATAACCGGGATACTATGCTTTTCATTCTGATAGGTAATCGTACTTCCTTTGGCGTACAACGCAATTTTCTCCGGAAAACTGAGCGTGTTTTCTTCTTCCTTCCTATCTTCTTTTATAACGATATTGTTCAGAATCCTCTCATTTTGGATTTTCGATGCAAGAAATGGTGAGAAAATGCATCCGGCAATGACAAGCATCGCTCCCCCTGCCGCTAATATATATTTTCCTTTCATCTTTTCCCACCTGCCTCATCGTACTTCCGGAAACTGTATTATAACTTTCGTTCCAATGCCTTCTTTGCTGCTGATTTTCATCTTCGCATGATGCAGCTCCACAATCCGCCTACTGATTGCAAGGCCAAGTCCCACGCTTCCGCTGCCATCATTCTTTCTCGACTTATCACCCATGTAAAAACTTTCTGTCACTCGCGGAAGATCCTCTTTCGCAATGCCCTTTCCATTATCTATGACAGCAATCTCAATAATATGCTCTTTTCCCTCTGCTGTTATCTGGATTTTTCCTTCCCTTTCAAGCGCTTTTATACTGTTATCAATCAGATTCAGAATCACAGATTTCAAAAGTTCCGGATCGGCACACAGCATAAGATCATCCTGCGCATTTACTGACAAACAGATATCATGCTTTTCACATACCGGCGCCATTTCACCTGCAATCTCTTCCAGAAATCCCGAAACCCATATATTTTTCTTCTGAATCTCTGCTTTTTCAAGCACAGTAATATCCATCATTTTCTTTGCTAGTGACTCAAGACGTTTCCCCTGCCGGAAAATGTAATCACCGTACTGCATCCTTGTCTCCTCCGGCATCTTTCTTGTCCGGAGCATTTCTGCATAGCCAATGATCGAAGTGAGCGGCGTCTTAAGTTCATGAGCGAAGCTCCCCGTAAACTGTTCCTGCCGTACGGCCGCCATCCTTAATTCTTCCATACTGCTGTTAATCCGTTCGCCCATCTTGTTAAACTGCTCTGCCAGATGTCCTAATTCATCCTGCCCTGTGACCTGGATCCGCTCTGCGAAATTTCCTCTCGCAAATTCATTACCCCCCGCAGTAAGCCGTTGGATTGGACGCACGATCCACGCTGTCAGAACTGCTGCTGCCAAAATCGTTACAGCAAAAAGGGCAAACATACAACGCATATAAATCTCATACATATCATCTTTCTGTTGGAAAATCCCTGTAATATCTCTGACAAGCTCAATCTGCACCCCGCGCTCTGCAATTTCCTGAAAACTCACAAAATGAAGCGCATAGCTTTCTCCGGCTCGAAGGATTATGTATCCCTCTCTCCCTTTATCAGTCTTCTCAATCAGTTCCCGGACTCCCCTGTCAGCGGAAGGCTCATCTTCTCCAGCCTCTTCCAGCAGTTCTCCGGCCTCGCTGTACAGATTCACCTGCACCGTTTTTTTATTATCCGCAAGGCGTACCGTTGAACTTCCTTCCAACAACTCTTCATCCGAGACAACACCATCTTTTTCAAGCATGAGCACAGAAACATTCAGTGATTTCCCGAATGCTTTGCTCTGCATATCAGCTTCCTCGATTTCCCGTGCAAGCTCCGACTTAAAAAAACTGTAGATTAAAATGTGACCGCTGACGCAAAAAACAACTGTCGTCACCGCCATCACGCTGAAAAATATTTTCCAGAACAGTTTCATTCCTTCTCCTCCAAACGGTATCCGATCTTATATACCGCAGTGATCTGCTCCTCCAACCCGAGTTTTTTGCGAATGCGCTGAACATGAAGATCAACTGTACGGCTATTTCCCGTATATTCTTCCTGCCAGACTTCTTCATAGATCCGGTCACGGTAAAGCGCAATATTCTTATTCCGCAAAAACAATACAAGCAGTTCATATTCTTTTGCCGTCAGGCTCACCGGTTCGCTGTTTCTCATCACCCGATGCGAGCGGAGATCCACTTTAACCGTCCCGCACGTCAGTATTTCTTCCGCCTTGTGATACCTGCGCAGCACCGTCTCCACCCTGGCAAGAAGCTCTGCCAGCTCAAACGGCTTTGTAATATAATCTTCCGCTCCCATGCGAAGCCCCTTTACTTTATCTGCCACTTCACCCTTTGCGGTTAGAAATATAACCGGAATCTCCATCGGTCTGACAAATTCCAGCAGCTCATATCCATTGGCACCCGGAAGCATAATATCGAGCAGTACAAGATCAAACCGCTTCCGGATCAGAATGTCTGCCGCTTCATCTCCGTCCGCAGCACAGGTACATTCATAACCGGCTTCTTTTAAACTGATCCGCAAAAGCTCACGGATTGGCGCTTCGTCTTCTACGATTAGTATTGATATCATCGTCTTTCTCCCTCATCCGTTTTCCATGAAATTATCTTTATGGCAAATGATTTTACATATAAATTCACTTTAGATTATAGAGCATTTTTGTATCTGATTTGCATCAAATGTACTGTACCGCCTCATTTATTGTCTTTACACCAATAATTTCAATTCCTTTTATTGATTGAACTGCTTTCAGTGACACTGCCGGCATAATACATCTTGTAAATCCAAGCTTCTTCGCTTCATTTACTCTTTGTTCCGGCATACTGACCGCACGCACTTCGCCGCTTAACCCTACTTCGCCAAATACAATTGTCTCATCACTGATCACACGATTGCGATAACTCGAGACAAGCGCAAGAACAATTCCCAGATCAATCGCCGGCTCTGTCATCTTAATTCCTCCTGCGATATTGACATAAGCATCATAATCTGCAAGCCCCATACCAAGACGCTTCTCAAGAACTGCCATCAGAAGATTTACCCGATTGTAATCCGTTCCCGCTGCTGTTCTCCGCGGCATTCCAAAACCACTGCGGCTCACAAGCGCCTGGATTTCAATAAGGATCGGCCTTGTTCCTTCCAACGAACATGCCACAACCGATCCGGAAGCATTTTCCGGCTTTCCATTTAACATAAATTCCGAAGGATTTGCCACCTCCACAAGTCCTGTCTGCTGCATCTCAAATACTCCGATTTCATTTGTAGATCCAAAACGATTCTTGACTCCTCGCAAGATCCGGTAAGATGCATGTCTGTCTCCTTCAAAGTAAAGCACCGTGTCAACCATATGCTCTAAAACACGCGGTCCCGCCACGGTTCCTTCTTTTGTCACATGCCCTACAATAAAGATAACAATACCAAGCCTTTCGCCAGCTGCATCAACACATTTGTCGATTCCCGCACTTGTGAAACACTTCCCGGAGCTGATCCAACTTCTTCATTGTACATCGTCTGTATGGAATCGATGACAACGATCTGCGGACGATTGGATTCAATCACACTCCGGATCGTGTCAAGATTTGTTTCGCAGAGAAGTGAGAGCGTCTCCGAAAATTCTCCGATCCTGTCAGCTCTCAGCTTAATCTGCCGAAGAGATTCTTCTCCTGAAATATAAAGAACACTGCGCTTTTGACCGGACAAATTCCTGCACACCTGCAATAGCAGTGTAGATTTTCCGATTCCCGGATCTCCTCCCACTAAAATCAATGACCCCGGCACGATTCCGCCTCCAAGTACCCGGTCTAATTCGTGAATATCTGTATGGATCCGGTCTTCTTTCTCCACCGAAACATCACGAAGCGTCACAATCTTTGCTGATTTTGCTGCCCGCACTGTGGAAACTGTTTTATTTCCTTCCATCGGTTCTTCTACAAACGTATTCCACTCTTTGCATGCCGGACACTGACCGGACCATTTTGCAGATTCATACCCACAGTTCTGACAGAAAAATACACTTTTCTTTCCTTTCGCCATATATTCCTCCAAATTCAAAATAAGGCTGCAGAAATCTGCAGCCTCTTTCTTACCCTGTTCCGTTCTTTCACTAATCTCTTACAATCTTTACACAAACCGCCTTTGTCTCAGACAATTCTGCACTGACACTCAGCTTTCCACTCAGGTTTGTTGTCATCTTACCGACATTCACATCGTCCATATATACTGTATATTCCTGTTCCGGTTCAAGTTCCAGTGTAAACTGTGCATCCTTCGGACCGGAAACCTGAAATACGATTGTGTTCTCTGTTACTTTCAGGTTCTCTACCGCTGTACCCGGAACGGATTCATATACAAACATACCGTTCTTTTCAAGCTTTGTAATTTCCTGAAATGTCTTGACTTTATATAAATCTCCCTGATATTCAAAACCATCCAGTTTTGTCTTGGAGTCTAATGTATAATCTCCAAAGCTAAGTCCTCCATCAGCTTCTACTCTTAATAGTTCTTTGACTGCAGCCATTTTACTTCCTCCTATTGTACGTTAGCGCTTTTGCGCCTGTCATACTGCTTTTTTATATCGTTATTATATAATAAAACATTCTGTTTTGCTAGTTTTTTATGTTCTTTGGAATAAATTTTATCTCGCCTTTTGTAACTGTCACATCCACATCCATTCCGGATTGAATATGCTGATCAAGAATTTCCTCCGCCATCTTATCTTCCAGATACGTCTGTACTGCGCGGCGAAGTGGTCTTGCGCCAAACTTCCGGTCAGTTCCTTTCTCAACAATATACTGTTTCACACTATCGCGAATGTGAAGCTCAATCTGAAGATATTCTTTTGCACGCTTCGCAAATTCACGGCACATCAGACCGGTAATCTTCTTCATATGCTCTTTATTCAATGCATGGAATACAATAATCTCATCAATCCTGTTCAAAAATTCCGGGCGAAATAGCTGTTTTACTTCTTCCATGACATTGGATTTCATTTTCTTATAGTCAGCCGCCTCATCTTCATTTACAATAAAACCAAGTTTTTTCGGTTCAATGATAGACTTTGCTCCTGCGTTCGATGTCATAATAATGACTGTATTCCTAAAATCTACCTTTCTTCCCTGTGAATCCGTAATATGTCCGTCATCCAATACCTGAAGCAGAATGTTAAATACATCCGGATGTGCTTTTTCAATCTCATCAAACAAGATTACCGAATATGGATTGCGCCGCACTTTCTCGCTCAGCTGACCGCCGTCTTCATGTCCGACATACCCCGGCGGAGATCCAATCATCTTAGATACACTGTGTTTCTCCATATACTCAGACATATCAATTCGGATCATTGCTTCTTCATCGCCAAACAGCGCTTCTGCCAATGCCTTTGAAAGTTCTGTTTTGCCGACACCCGTCGGTCCGAGAAACAGGAACGAACCAATCGGTCTTTTTGGATCTTTCAACCCAACCCGGCCTCTTCTTACCGCCTTTGCCACAGCCGTTACTGCTTCTTCCTGCCCCACAACACGCTTATGGAGTGTCTGCTCTAATTTTCTTAACTTTGTACTCTCGGATTCTTTTAATTTTGACAGCGGAATTTTCGTCCATGCGGATACAACCGAAGCAATGTCATTCTCTGTAACACTCAACTGCTTTCTTCTATTCCCCTGACCGGCACGCTTTTTCATCTGTTCCAGTTTTTTTAGCATCTCTTCCTGCTCATGGTGAATAGACGATGCCCGCTCAAGATCTCCATTTTTAATACAGCTTTCTTTTTCCGCTGCAAGGATCTGAAGCGCTTCTTCCATCTTTCCGATATTTTCCGGAACTTTGAAGCCTCCCAAACTCACTTTAGAGCAGGCCTCATCAATAATATCAATTGCTTTATCCGGAAGATTCCGGTCATTGATATAACGTGCAGAAAGCTGTACTGCCGCCTGAAGTGCTTCTTCTGTAACACTGACATGATGATGCATTTCATACTTGGATACAATCCCTTTCAGAATCTTCATACATTCTTCCTGAGACGGTTCTTCCACCATTACCGGCTGAAAACGCCGTTCCAAAGCCGCATCTTTCTCAATATATTTTCGATACTCCGCAATCGTTGTCGCTCCGATCAACTGCAGATCGCCGCGGGCCAGAGACGGCTTCAGAATATTTGACGCATCCATAGCGCCTTCGGCACCGCCCGCTCCGATGATTGTGTGTACTTCATCCAAAAACAGGATAACATTTCCCGCATATTTTACTTCTCTGAGCAGACACTTCATCCGTTCTTCAAATTCCCCACGGTATTTCGAACCGGCAATCAATGCGGACAGATCCAACGTCATGATTCGCTTCTGCTTCATTCCATCCGGGACAAGTCCCTCCGCGATCCGCTGAGCCAGACCTTCGATCACTGCTGTTTTCCCAACACCCGGCTCTCCGATCAGACATGGATTATTCTTTGTTCTCCGACTCAGAATCTGCATCAGACGTTCAATCTCTTCCTCCCGTCCAATGACCGGATCTAACTTCCCGTCTGCTGCCTCCGCCGTCAAATCTGTACTATACTGTGTAAGAACACCATCTGCCCCCGGATCATTCTTCTCTTCCAGATAGGTTCTCGGATCTTCTCCAATTGCCGTCAATACATCTTGAAGCACTTTCTTCAGACTGATCCCAAGCGTAGTCAGAATTCTGGATGCCACACAATCCACATCCAGAACAAGCGCAAGAAGCATATGCTCTGTTCCTGCTTTCTCAGACTGAAGTTTCTGTGCTTCCATCTTACTTTCTTCCAAAATACATTCTAACCGCGGACTGATCCCCGGTTTATTTGTCTCATCTTTATAATCTCCCACAGTTGTTACAAGCTGATCGATTATCTTATGGATATCTTCTTCCTTAACCTTATTTGCTGCAAGCACCTGTCCCGCCACACCTGTGATCACATGGCTTAATCCCAACAGCAAATGTTCCGTTCCTATATATGGATGGCCTGACTGTCTGGCCTGTTTTCTGGCCTCTTTCAACACCTCTTCTGCCTGTCTTGTAAACTCCATCGATTCCCTCCTGCTCTACTTATATTCGTCAAATATCTCATCTACCAGCTCATGTACTTCTTCTCTGCTGATATTTTTACATCTTGCTTTTGCAAGAATTACTTTTAGTTTTCCCCTCATATCTTCAATCGCTTCCAGCTTATCGACATCTACCGCGATCACAGCTCCCCGTCTCCGGTCAAGCTGAATGAATCCTTCCTGCTTTAATACCGTATATGCTTTATTTACGGTATGCATATTAATGCCGATATGATCCGCCAACTGACGGACGGACGGAAGCGCTTCTCCCTCCTGTAATGCGGATGTTGCGATCCCCATAATGATCTGATTGCGAAGCTGAATATAAATCGCCTCATCACTGTTAAAATCAATCTCGATGAACATTTGTTTCACCCCTTCTTTTGTATACGGAAACCTTACCGGGATCTTCCCTTTTTCATGTGTGACATCGAAAAATGTTTCTCACAAAACACAACGCACAGTGTTATATTTATATTATAACACTGTGCGCTTATTTACAAGGATTAAATTTTCTTTTCCTTTACAGAACATTATGCCTCATCAATGGCTTTGCCGATATCATGACGCATATATTTATTTGCAAAATTTACCCATTCTGTTGCCCGGTACGCATTTGCACGCGCTTCCTTCAGATCTGCACCTTTCGCAGTCACTCCAAGCACACGTCCGCCATTGGTAACCAGCTCACCCTTTTCATTAAATTTTGTTCCGGCATGGAAACAATAATATCCTTCGTGCTTTTTAAATTCATCCAGACCTGTAATCGGCAGTCCCTTCTCATAGGCAAGAGGATATCCGTCAGAAGCAAGTACAACACAGACTGCTGCATTTTCTTCAAATTCCAGCTGAATCTGATCCAATGTTCCATCTACACAGGCTTCCATCACTTCAATAATGTCTGTCTTCATACGCGGAAGCACAACCTGAGTCTCCGGATCTCCAAAACGTGCATTATATTCCAGTACCTTTGGCCCCTCTTCTGTAAGCATCAGTCCAAAGAAGATAATTCCCTTGAATTCACGTCCTTCTTCACGCATTGCATCTACCGTTGCCTGGAAAATGTGTGCCTGACAGAACGCTTCCACTTCTTTTGTATAGAACGGACTCGGTGAAAATGTTCCCATACCGCCGGTATTTAATCCGGTATCTCCGTCTCCTGCACGTTTATGATCCTGCGCGCTTGCCATCGTACGGATTGTTTTTCCATCTACAAACGAAAGTACGGAGACTTCTCTTCCTGTCATAAACTCTTCCACAACCATCGTATTTCCGGCAGTACCGAATTTCTTATCCTGCATGATTTCTTTCACGCCTTCTTTTGCCTCTTCCAGAGTCTGGCAGATCAGAACCCCTTTTCCAAGCGCAAGACCATCTGCTTTCAGAACAATCGGCATTTTTGCTGTTTCCAGATATGCAAGCGCTGCATCTGCATCTGTAAACGTCTCATAATCTGCCGTCGGAATATGGTACTTCTTCATCAAATCTTTTGAAAATCCCTTTGAACCTTCTAAAATCGCAGCATTTTTGCGCGGTCCGAATACCCGCAGCCCTTCTGCTTCAAATACATCAACAATTCCGCCTACAAGTGGATCGTCCATTCCTACAATTGTAAAATCTACCTCATGCTCTTTCGCAAATGCAGCCAGTTTTTCAAATTCCATTGCGCCAATATTTACACATTCTGCAAACTCTGCAATGC
This sequence comes from Coprococcus sp. AF21-14LB, assembly GCF_003458885.1. Lineage (NCBI taxonomy): Bacteria > Bacillati > Bacillota > Clostridia > Lachnospirales > Lachnospiraceae > Coprococcus > Coprococcus sp. AF21-14LB. The sequence continues at coordinate 15,875 of NZ_QRVX01000002.1, forward strand.
CTGCATTTCCCGGTGCGCAATAAATCTTCTCTACTTTCGGACTTTTGGCAACACTCCATGCAATCGCATGTTCTCTTCCGCCGCTTCCTACAATTAATACTTTCATGTTTATTTCCTCCTTATAAGCACAACAGGGAAGACTCACGTCCCCTCATCGGCGTGCGCCTCCCCGCTTTATTTATGAAATCTTTACTTTATGATCTTCAATCGTGATTCTCCCATTGGCAATCAGGTTAATCGCTTCCGGAAGGATCTTCCATTCTGCTTCTTCCATCACTCGTCTCTGCAATGTCTCCGGCGTATCATCTTCTGCCACCATAACCGGCTTCTGAAGAATGATCGGACCCGTATCTGTTCCTTCATCTACAAAGTGAACGGTAGCTCCCGTCACTTTCACGCCACGCGCCAATGCGCCTTCATGTACTTTCAATCCGTAAAAACCGGTTCCACAAAATGACGGAATCAATGATGGATGAATATTGATAATACGGTTTCTGTATTTTTGGATCATCGCTCCGGGATTACAACAAGAAAGCCTGCCAGCACGATCAGATCCGGATGAAGTTCATCTATTTTCTGAAGAAATGCTTCGTTAAAGGCATCTCTTGTCTCATAACTTTTCGGAGAGATACATTCATTGTAAATCCCCTTTTGTTCTGCGCGTGTCAAGGCATATGCATTTTTATTATTGCTGATTACACCCACGATTTCTGTATTCGTAATCACCTGCTGATCTACCGCATCCAGAATTGCCTGAAGATTCGTTCCGCCTCCTGATACAAGCACAAGTGTTCTTAACATAAAGTAACTCCTTTTTCTCCTGCTTCAATACGTCCTACCACATATGGAGCGTCTCCGGCTGCCTTAATTGCTTCCATTGTCTTGTCCACATCGGCAGCATCTACAGCAAGTACCATTCCAAGTCCCATGTTAAATGTATTGTACATCATCTGTTCTGCAATCTCGCCTTTCTCAGCAAGAAGTCCAAAGATTGGCGGTACCGGATAGCTGTTCTTCTCAATGACTGCATGTGTTCCCTCAATCAACATTCTCGGAATATTTTCATAGAAACCGCCCCCTGTAATATGGCTGCAGGCCTTCACTGTCACACCGGCTTCTTTAATGCTCTTTAATGCTTTTACATAAATTCTCGTCGGAGCAAGAAGCGCCTCTCCAAGTGTACATCCAAGACAATCATATGGTGTATCAAGAGATTCTTTTGTCATCTCAAATACTTTTCTTACAAGAGAAAATCCGTTGCTATGTACGCCGGAAGATGCCATACCGATCAGAACATCTCCTGCTTTCAGATGCTCGCCTGTGATCATATCTTTTTTATCACACACGCCAACTGCAAAACCGGCAAGGTCATAATCGTCTTCCGGCATCAGTCCCGGGTGTTCTGCTGTCTCACCGCCGATCAGCGCTGCTTCTGACTGAAGACATCCTTCTGCCACACCGCTTACGATTGCTGCGATCTTTTCCGGATAGTTCTTTCCACATGCAATATAATCAAGGAAGAATAACGGCTCTCCTCCTGCACATGCGATATCATTAACGCACATTGCAACTGCATCGATTCCAATTGTATCGTGCTTATCCATAATCATAGCAAGTTTTACTTTTGTACCACATCCGTCTGTTCCGGAAAGAAGTACAGGCTCTTCCATTTCTTTAATCTTTGCCAGAGAAAATGCACCGGAAAATCCTCCCAGTCCACCAAGTACCTCCGGACGCATTGTTTTCTTTACATGCTCCTTCATCAGTTCAACAGATTTATATCCTGCTTCAATATCTACGCCTGACTGTTTATAATCCATACCCATGCCTTTTCTCCTCCTAATAAGCCTCGTAACCTACTTCATCAAGACGTGCGGCTTTTGCCTGCACTGTTTCTTTCATTTCTACCGTATATGCTTTCAGCTTCTCTAACAGTTCTGCATCAGATACTGCAAGAATCTTTGCTGCAATAAGTGCTGCATTCATTCCGCCGTCAATTGCAACTGTCGCAACCGGTACTCCAGGCGGCATCTGCATAATAGAGAACACCGCATCCATACCGTCTAATTTGCTTCCAGAAAGAGGTACTCCGACAACCGGCATCGGGAAAAGCGCTGCACACATTCCCGGAAGATGCGCTGCCATTCCGGCTCCTGCAATGATTACTTTGATTCCTCTGTCCTCTGCTCCCTTTGCCCACTCAAAAAACACATCCGGCTCACGGTGTGCAGAAATGATTGTCATCTCATAATCAATTCCGAATTTTTCCAGCATCTTTGCTGCCTTGCTCATTACTTTCAGGTCAGAATCACTGCCCATCACAATTCCTACTTTTGCCATCTTGTCCATCCTTTCTCTCACTGAATCTCGTATTTGAATTTCGTGTTTGAATCTAATGCTATTGTACTAAATGCGTCAATTGCCTGTCAATCCTCCCGAAGCTTTGCACCTATGGCTTTTTCTAATAATCATATATAATATATGCTTATAAATATTTTTATTTTATTTTGTTTTACTTATAAATATAATTCTTCCAGTTCTTTCAGCGGTTCATTCAATTCTTCTGTGCCAGGGAGAACAAAGCGCCCGTCCTGAATAATCATAATCTTCTCTCCATTTGCCTTTACTGCACTGATTTCCGCCAATTCCTTATATGGAATCGTAATATCTGTATGGCACTGGAAATATGCTTTTGACACATCTTCTCTTCGCTGGATTGAAATAGAATTATCCTTCGCAATAATTTCTTTTCCGTCTGGATTATATACTTTTAAGTCCTCACTCCAGGAATAACATGTATCGCCTACTGCAAAATGCGGACCTGTTTTCTCTGCAATGAGAATTGTATATTTATCGGCAATACCGTATTTTTCTGCTGCTGCATAGGCTGTCGTATTCGTTCCGATAGCAAATTCACCAATTGGAAGCGTCTCATGGCGATAAAGAATATTTTCAAATATGTACTGCTTATTATCTTCTTCTGTATCAAAATTACTGCATGTATAGTCTGTAATACAGCCATCTTGGAACTGAATTTCCAGATTGCGGTATGCCATCTGATGAAGATATACTTCACTGACAAAAAGCGTCCCTTCTGTTCCTTCCAATACCGGAGATGTAAACACCTCTCCTGCCGGAATATTTACATCTGCTGAGCAGTTTTCAAACTTCGTCTCTTTCTGCGGATCCTGAAGCGGATGCAGCTTTACTCTTAGATTCGTCTTATTGTTTCCTTTTCCACAGATTTGTACATACTCTCCCTGATCAAGGGCATCAATAATATGCTGCTGGATTCTCTCATATACTTCCGGATCAAGCGTATTAATCTTTACAACTTCATCAAAAATTTCAGGGAATTTTTCTCCGATTTCCGGGCATGGATAAGAAATGATCGTAAAACATCTCTCATCGCCTTTTGTATACTGCTGGAACATCTGGCTGCGTTTCCCTGCGAACAGATTTACAAGTTCTTCCTGCTTCTTTGTCAGATTAACTGCCGCATCATTTTTCTCCGGAGAAAATCCTTCCTGACCAAACAGTTCAATCAATGCCGGACCTGCAAACTGCCCTGCAGTCTCACGGATCTTCTCAAAAGCATTTTTTTCTACATCAAGTTTTCTCTCAGCAAACTTCTTATCAAATATCAGTCCGATATCATTTCTGTGATCGAATTCATACTGTGGATTCGGCACAGCTCCGTAAAAACCGCTCCGCATTGCAGATCTTCCTGCCAAAATGCTTACACCGGAACGAAAAACTGATACCTCAATATCCATCTTTCTAAAATTCTCAATGATTTTGCGAGCTGCCCGCTCAAACCCTACCCGGAATTCTAAATCTACCACATGTTTTTTGGAAATATCCTTTCCTCCAACCCGGAATCCTCTTGCCAGTCCATTTGTACAGTTATCTGCAATTTTAACAATCGTTTCTTCCGGAAGACGATTCATAAATTCCGCCATCTGCAGTTCCGTATCTGTAATATATTCTCCATACTGATATAAATAACGAAGATCTGTCAGATCACTGTCTGTTACCACATCTCTCAGACAGCCATACTCCGGTACAAACCGACTTGTAATCGCATCTGCTGAAAACACATCGCAATAATCACTTGCAAACCAGTAAAAGATCTCTCTGATCTGTTCATACTCCGGTTCTTCTGTTTCCTCGAAACAATTATAAATTTCCACAAACAGTTCATTTAATACGGTAAGATACAGCAGGCGATCTTCAAATACATACGCAATTTCCGCCCGCAGCTCTGTGTACACTGCACTTAATAACTGACCAAATGTATCTCCGAGCATCTCCACAGCATATGCCGGATTCGCATAACTGCTATTATACTGTTCCGGCAGGATATCTTCATACAATCTTTGGTTTTCTCTTTGAAGTTCCTCCAATGTCAGTTGTTCTCCATTTGACAGACGATTTCTTACCTCCTCGATCATGAGAAGAAATGCAGCCGTTTTTTGAAAATACGTTCGATACGGCTCTTTCGTTGTCTCTTCCTTCCCAATCTGCCTTAACCGCTCGATCGAGAGTTCATAGCGCTCTTTTGCTTCCAGATTTTCTTCTATTTTCCATTCTTTTTCACGCATTTATAATAACCCCCTGAAAAATATTCCGGTCAGCCCTGCAATAAATATTATATGGCAGACAACTCCGATTCTGCATGTTACATGATTTCTGTCCGGCTCTTTAAACCCTCTTAAAGCCATAAAAAATCCAATCCATGAAAAGATCATAGCGCTCATTCCAAGCCCGCCAATATAGGCAGCCGTCTTTCCCCGACTCAAATATGCCAATAACAACATTCCTGCAATCACAAGAAAAATTACAACCGCCAAGCCGCAGGACCAGACTCCTTTTCGCGCCTCTTTTAATTTAGATTGTCCGTATTTGCGGGCTCCCTTCTTTCTCCGCTCTTTGATTCTATCTTTTTCTCTTTCTGTTTTCATTCGCAATCCATCGTCTCCTTACTCCATTACAGATTAGAAAGAGGAGGTATCCTACGATACCTCCGATTGTATTCAGCAGCATGTCATCTACATCCAGACTGCCAACTTTCGTAATCAACTGAAAAATCTCTACTCCAAAGCTTAGTCCAAAACTGTAAAACAGTGTTCCCAGCAGACTTCGATAACGGCTTGCCATCGGAAGAAAAAATCCAAATGGAACAAAAATCAGCACATTACCAAACAGATTTGTCATAAACGCAAACATTCCAAGCTGTTCCCGATAGTTCCAGAACCTTCTAATCTCTCTAAACAATTCCAGATTACATCTGTACTCCTGTGTTCCGCTGACATCACGTCCATACCAGTCTGAAAACAGAAGAAAATAGATCAAAAAGATAATATAACAAATAAATAATACTTTTCCCATCACACGCAGGAGTTTCTTATTTCTACTATTCAATCTTCATAACCCCTATTTATAATCCCTGTTTTAAAATGTCAGTTCTGATTTTCTTCTTAACAGATTCGCTCCGCTTACAATGGAAATAATTCCTGCCGTGATTCCTGTCACAATCATGATAATTCCAATCACAATATTACCGGCTCCTGCACGACTCATTGTCTTATATGCTCTTTCCACTTGCATCTCCTCCATTATTTTGCTCCATACTGTTCATAGTATGCGTCAATCGCTGCCTTTAATGTATCATCAATAAGAACTTTTCCATTTACTTCCTGATTATAAAGACACTCTGTTACTTCTGCCATATCCACAATTGCCGCTGTCGGGAAACCATATAAGTCTTTGATCTCATCTAAAGCGCACTTCTCGCCGCCTTTTCCAACTTCCATACGGTTCAGAGATACCATAAGTCCAACAATCTCAACGTCTGCTGCTCCTTTTACTTTCGGAACAGTCTCTTCCATTGATTTTCCGGAAGTCGTTACATCCTCGATCATAATGACGCGATCTCCGTCTTTTAATTTGCTTCCCAGGAAACTTCCTTTGTCTGCGCCGTGATCTTTCTCTTCTTTACGGTCAGAACAGTAGCGCACTTCTTTTCCGTACAGCTCGCTGTAAGCAATTGCTGTCACAACTGCCAGTGGAATCCCTTTGTATGCAGGTCCGAATAATACGTCAAAATCATCTCCATATGTATTATGGATTGCCTTCGCATAGTATTCTCCCAATCTCTTAAGCTGAGAACCTGTCACATAACCTCCTGCATTCATAAAGAATGGTGATTTTCTTCCGCTCTTTAATGTAAACTCTCCAAATTTTAAAACTTCACTTTCCACCATAAAGTCGATAAATTCTTTCTTGTATGCTTCCATTTCTATAACCTCCATGTTAATAGGCGTTTTTACCCTTAATATTTTCTAAGTCCTTTTAATTTTACCACACCAAACTTTGTTTTTCAAACAGTCTTATGCAGAAATTATTTTAACAAGAAATGACGCAGATAATGTTTCCACTACCTACGCCATTTCTAAATCTGCTCCGCTTCTCCACAAATATCGCACGCTTCCCGCACATGGAGTTCTGTAAAATATCTCTCCTCCAGAGGAATCCATCTTGTCCGAAAGTGTTCTGCCCCTTCTTCGCCATTTCGAATACGTATTCTCCGCATTTGCTCCTCCGGTCCAACATCCATAAAGATCTTCAGATCATAGAACGCTCTCAATAACGGATGACAGGAATAGGCACCCTCTACAATGGTAATTCTTCCGGGTTCTATAAGTATCGGGGCTTTCAATCCTTGAATCCGACAGTCAAATGGGCGAAACGTACACGCTCTTCCCTCTGCAATTGGAAGAAGCACTTCTTCCAACATCCTTTCCCGATCCACATTGCCGCCCGGCTCCGAAAGTCGCTCCCGTGTACGCTGTTCAGGGCGAAGAAAGAAATCATCCATATGTATCACATTAACATGATCTACGTTCAGAGCAGACACGCATTTTTCTGCCAGTTTTCCTGCCAAAGTTGTCTTTCCTGACGCACACCGGCCGTCAATGGCAACAAGAATCTTATCCCTCCCCGACTCCTTCATAACTTTTTCAATTTCATCCAGAAGCATTTCTTCCACTATCATACTTCTTCCTACTCTTTCCAGACTCATACACGTTTCCTTCATCTCGTATCTTTCGTTGTCCTATCTCGCCGCTTTTGCCGTCTCTTTTTCCTTATGTGTACTTCCGAAACGGACAAGCCCTGTTCTGTTCAATGCAATCATCACTGCCGGAATAATCAATAACTGTGCAATGATTCCGGGAACTGCATTGATAAATGCACCTGCCATGAACATCTGCCATGTAAATCCTGCTCCTGTTACACCGAGAAGCACTATTTGCACAACTCCCCAGACAACTCTTCCTGCCAGCATTGCAGCAATGAGCGAACGGTAAAGCGCGACAATACATTTCCATTTAGAATGTTCATACAGCCATCCGGACACAAATCCATATGTCATTAATTCAAATGCCATTGCTGTCGCTGTCGGAAACAACGGCGGCATTCCAAGTGTCATGGAACGCAAAATCGGAAGAACAAGTCCAACTGCCGCACCATACTGCCATCCGCAGATTAAGCCACAGAGCAGTACCGGAATGTGCATTGGAAGCAGCATATTGCCAATTCTCGGAATCTGTCCCGTAAAAAATGGCAAAATCATTCCAATGGCAAGAAACATTGCAGATAATGTGAGTTTCTTTATTTTGTCGTTCATTTTATTTTATCCTCCTCATTCTCATCAAGCTAAACAAAACATAGCATCCCATCGTTTATTTGTCAAATAAAAAATGCGCTCAGTTTACCCAAGCGCATCTTTCATTTTCAATTCTGATTTTTATCCAACAATTCCTACCATATCTTTTACATGCTCAAAACCATTTTTCTTCATGTATGCCTCAATTCCATCAACAACTTCCATCGTCACTGCCGGATTATGGAAATTCGCTGTTCCGACAGACACTGCGCTTGCCCCTGCCAGCAAGAATTCAATTGCATCCTCAGCACACGCAATACCGCCCATGCCGATGATCGGAATATTAACCGCCTTCGCTGTCTGGTACACCATCCGCACAGCAATCGGTTTGACTGCCGGACCTGACACTCCGCCTGTTTTATTTGCCAGAGCAAATGTTTTGCGGTTGATATCAATCTTCATACCGGTCAATGTATTAATGAGTGAAAGAGCATCTGCGCCTCCTGCTTCTGCCGCCTTCGCAATCTCTGTAATATCCGTTACATTTGGTGTCAGCTTCATGATGACCGGCTGCTTTGCCAGCTTTTTGATCTCTCTCGTCAGCTGTTCCACATGTTTTGCATCCTGACCAAATGCAAGAAAACCGGCATTCACGTTCGGGCAGGAAATGTTAATTTCCATCATATCGATTGGTTCGTCTGCAAGGCGCTCTACCACCGCCAGATATTCTTCCGGCGCATGCCCGCATACATTCACAATGATTTTTGTATCATACTGTTTCAAAAACGGTATGTCTCTTTCACAAAATACATCGATTCCAGGATTCTGAAGTCCGATGGCATTCATCATTCCGCCATACACCTCAGCTACCCGCGGCGTCGGATTGCCCGGCCACGGAACATTTGCCACACCTTTTGTTGTTACTGCACCAAGACGGTTTAAGTCTACGAAATCACAGAATTCCGCTCCGGAACCAAAGGTTCCTGATGCAACGGTTACCGGATTCTTCCACTCCACGCCGGCAATATTTACTCTCATATCCATTATAATTCCACCTCCGTAGACAGAAATACCGGACCATCCTTACAAATACGCTTATTATGTACATTGCTGTGGTGATCCTTTTCTTTTGACTTGCAAACACAGCCAAGACATGCGCCGATTCCGCATGCCATACGTTCTTCCAGTGAGATATAGCACTCGATATCATTTTCCTCTGCATATGCCTTTAACGCCTTTAACATCGGTGTCGGCCCACATGCATAAATAATATCCGCAGTAAGCGCCTGCTCACGAATGGCATCCATAACATTTCCCTTTGTACCGACACTGCCGTCTTCTGTAGAAATGTACACACTTCCGTTCTGCTCAAATTCTTCCCGAAGGAATGTCTGAGCATCGCGATATCCAACAATGATCTGTTTCTCACAATTTAACTCTTTCGCAAGCTCCAGAATTGGGGGAACACCGATTCCACCGCCGATCAAAAACGCTTTCTTTCCTTCCGCTGCTTCCAACGGAAAGCCATTTCCCAAAGGTCCGATAACCGGAAGCGTGTCTCCTGCTTTCATCTTGGAAAACTGCTCTGTTCCTGTATTCTCTCCTGTCACACGATATACAACCCGAAGCATCTCCTGCTCTTTATCAATCTCACAGATGCTGATCGGACGAGGGAGCAGCTTGCTTCCATCATTTGTATACATAGAAATAAACTGTCCCGCCTTTGCTGTACGGGCTGCCTTTGTCTTCAGCCACATGCTGAAAATCCCCTCTGCAAGCTGCTCCTGAGCCACAACCTGCACTTGCTCTCTTTCTCTTTCTGCCATATTTCTCTTCTCCTGTCGTCTTTCTTCTGATTCTCGATAAGCCGCCGTACTTCCCCCGGTGGCTCATCTAAGCTTTCCTTCATCACTAATTAACGATTATTTAACGCTTCGCTGATATCAGCAACCATAGCCTCAACAGCTGCTCTTGACGCATCTCCAAAGTTCTCCGGTCCGAATTTTGCATATGCTTCCTGCTTGTAAGCAGCAATGATTCCTCTGGAAGAATTCACGATTGCTCCAAGTCCGTCTTCATTAAAGAAGTGTACCAGATCTTTTCCTTTACCGCCTTGTGCGCCATAACCAGGCACAAGGATGTATGTCTTTGGCATTACCTTTCTCAAGATCTTACCCTGTTCCGGATAAGTCGCTCCCACTACTGCTCCAACATAACTGTATTCATCACCCATTGCCTGCTCGCCCCATGCAGCTACCTGCTCGCCGACAAGCTCATACAGTGGTTTTCCATCAACAAGTCTGTCCTGAAATTCTCCGCTTGACGGGTTAGATGTCTTCACAAGAACAAAGATACCTTTCTTTTCTTCCTGACATACTTTCACAAACGGATTTACACCGTCAGATCCAAGATATGGATTCACTGTTGCGAAATCTTCATCAAACGGCACATAACTCTTGCTTCCAACCTGTACACGTCCAAGATGTCCGACTGCATATGCAGCAGAGGTAGATCCGATATCTCCTCTCTTAATGTCTCCAATGACAACAAGTCCTTTTTCTTTGCAGTAATCTACTGTTTTCTTAAACGCCATCAGTCCAGGAATTCCAAATTGTTCATACATCGCAATCTGTGGTTTTACTGCCGGGATCAGATCATATGTCTTATCAACGATTTCTTTATTGAACTGCCAGATTGCCTCTGCCGCTCCTTCTAATGTCTCACCAAATTCTGCAAATGCTTTCTTCTGGACATGCTCCGGTACATAATTCAGCATCGGATCCAGTCCTACTACGATCGGCGCATTTGTCTTCTTAATGTTTGCAACTAATTTGTTAATCATGGTTATTCTCCTCCTGGTAAATAAATATATTTGCTTTGATTTACTTCTTATAAACGAGTTTTCCGTCCACAAATGTATGTGTCACTTCGCCTTTTACTTTCCAACCATCAAATGGTGTGTTCTTTCCTTTAGACAGAAACGTATTCTTATCAACTGTGTATTCTGCTTTCGGATCGAAGATCACAAGGTCAGCAGTCTTTCCTTCTGCCACAGCGCCTTTGTCTGACAGTCCAAGTACCTGAGCCGGATTCCAGCTCATCTTCTCAGCCATCTGCATCGGTGTCATAAGCCCTGTCTCAACAAGCTCTGTATAAGTAAGACATGCTGATGTCTCAAGACCTACGATTCCGAAAAACGCATTCTTCATAGAGCAATTTTTCTCATCTTCGGAATGTGGTGCATGATCGGTTGCGATCACATCCATAATATTCTCCGAAAGTCCTCTGCGCAGCGCCTCTTTATCCGCCTGTCCGCGCAGCGGCGGATTCATCTTATAGTTACCATCATCTTCTTTAATATCGTCTGATGTCATAGCAAAATGATGCGGGCAAACTTCTGCTGTTACCGGAAGGTTCTCTTCTTTTGCATATGTTACCAGCTTCACGCTGTCTTCCGTAGAGCAGTGGCAAAGGTGAAGGCGCACCCCTGTCTCTTTTGCAAGAAGGATATCTCTGGCAACAATCACATCTTCGACGGCATTCGTGATGCCCGGAAGTCCAAGCTCTCTTGCCTTCTCATCAGCATTCATCACACCGCCTTCTACCATCGTAATATCTTCGCAATGTGCAAAAATCGAAATCCCACACTCTGCCGCAATCTTCATTGCTTTCCGGTAAAGAGAAGCATTCATCACGGACTTACCGTCTTCACTGATCGCATGACATCCTGCCTCTGCCATTCCTTTAATATCAGCAAGCTCTTCTCCTTTTTGTCCCACTGTGATTGCACCGAGCTGAATCACATGCACCGGACACTCTTCTTTTGCCCTGCGGTGAACATCTTCTACTTTCTCTTTCGTATCAATGACCGGCTTTGTATTCGGCATGGCACAGATCGTTGTCACGCCCCCTCTTGCCGCTGCACTTCCCCCTGTTGCAAGCGTCTCCTTATATTCCAGTCCAGGATCTCTTAAATGTACATGCAGATCGATAAATCCAGGCATAACATAACTGCCGGCGGCATCAATAATCTCATCTGCTTCTGTCTCGATCTTCTCGCCTACAGCTTTGATCTTATCATCTTCCACCAGCACATCATACCGACCATCTCTCTTTGTCAAAGGATCTAACACATGACCGTTTTGAATTAAAATTTTCATTTTCTCAATCCTTTCTCGTTTATTTCCCTCCGAACCATCTGAAAATGATCCGGAAATAATTTTATCCATATATTTTTATTTTAACATATGCCATAATGTAAGAAAAGCAAAAGATTCATGTCTCCACAAATCTTTTGCTTTTTTATATTGTCTTTCTGCGATTCGTTCGCATCAGCTACTGCTGTACCTGACCGCGAAGAAGCTCCAACGCTTTTTCCATCTGATTATCCGCTTCCGGATTTGTCTCATCATAGACATATTCGATTTCCACATCCGGAACGATTCCGGTTCCGTCAATATTTCTTCCTTTCGGAGTAAAATATTCCGCAATCGTAAGTTTCACCATTGTACCGTCCGTCATTGGAAACAGTTGCTGTACAACTCCTTTTCCATAAGTTGTTGTACCAACAAGCTGGCCGATTCCATAATCCTGTACTGCTCCGGCAAAGATTTCGGATGCACTGGCGCTGGCGCCATTGATCAGCACTGCGAGCGGTTTTTCCCACGGTGTTTTTCCATCACATTTATACTCTGTGCGCTCTCCATCCCGCTCCTCTGTATAAACAATCAGCCCTTCCGGAAGAATTTCTCTTAACATATCACAGACGGTAGAAAGATTTCCTCCCGGATTTCCACGAAGATCAATGAGCATAGATGCCATTCCCTGACTTTCCAGAGCTGCTTTTGCTTCCCGGAACTGTTCCAGTGTAACTTCATCAAATTCAGACACCCGAATATATCCGATCTGTCCTTCTTTCATCTCATAACTGACCGTCTGCGTCTGCAGCTTTCTGCGCACAGCAGTAATCTCAATCTCTTGACGATCTGCTCCCCGCAGCAGCGTCATTTTGACCTCGGTGCCTTCTTCTCCTTTTACTCGCGTAACCACTTCACTTAGATCGACACCCGTCACTTCTTCTCCTTCTACTTTGTACAAGATATCTTCATTTTTCATTCCCGCTTCTGCAGCTGGTGAGTTTTCATAGACATTGGCAATCGTAATTACTCCTGTCTCTCGATTCTGCGACATAAGGGCTCCGATTCCGCTGTACTCCCCCGAAGTAGATTCCATCATCTCTTTCGTTTCTTCTGCAGTATAATATGCAGAATACGGATCATTCAGTGCCGCAATATATCCCTGATAAATTCCTTCCGTAAGCGCTTCTTCATCTACCTCTTCTTCATGGAGATAGATTTCATCGATCAAACCTTTTAGTTCTTCCAGCTTCTTCTCTGTATACTGTCCTACAACCTGATCCGAGCCGCTTTTCTTCATGTTTCCAAGATCTATGTGATTTATCACGATCACACCCGCTCCTATGACGGCTGTGATTACTAACATAGCAAGGGCGCCTGTCAGCGCCCCTTTTAAAAATCCCTTTTTATTATCCATTATCCACACCTTATGATAAATAATTGAACGGATCTACCGGTCTTCCATTCAGTTCTACCTGAAAATGCAGATGTACTCCTGCGGAGTTCCCTGTGTTTCCTGTAAGACCTAACTGCTGTCCTTTCGATACATACTGTCCGGATGATACACTAAGAGCTGAATGATGCATATACTTTGTTACAAGGCCGCCGGAATGCTGAATAACGACCCAGTTACCGGCACTGTTGCTCCAGCCGGCAATCAGAACTCTTCCATCTGCTGCTGCATAAGTCGGAACTGCTGCTCCGCCTGTTCCGAAGTCAACTCCCTTGTGGAACGAATTGTCAAAATCACGATAACCAAACCCACTTGTCAGATATCCTGACGGACACGGGTGTGCAAATGTTCCATTACCGGAAATCACATTGTCTCCCGGTGGTACATAAGAACCACCGCTTGAATTATTTCCACTGGAACTGTTTCCGCCTGACGGTTTCTGCTGCTGTTGCTGTGCAAGCTCTGCCTGCTTTCTCGCCTCTTCTTCTGCTCTTGCTTTCTCAATCAGCGCCTGAAGCTCAGAAGCCTTTGCTCCAATTGCGGATTCCAGATTCGCAATCTCGATTCCTTTGCTGTCAAGGAGTGTCTGTACCTGTGTCTGCTGTTCTCCAAGCTGAGCCTGAAGCGCGCCAAGTTCTTCATATTCTGCTTTCAGCGCTGCTTCCTTTTCCTGTACTTCTGTCACGATCTTCTGAAATTCCACAAGCATATTTCTGTCATATTCTGTAATCTTGGAAATATACTCTGCCTTATTTAAAAGCTCTGCCATGCTGTCCGATGTAAAGAGAATTTCCAGAAGCTCGCCGCCTCCGTTCTCATACATAAAACGGATCCGCTTCTTCATACTCTCATATTGATTGTTTTCATCAATTTTTGCATTAATCAGATCATTCTCTGCCTGTTCGATCTCAACCGCCTTCTGATCTACTTTCGCATTGGTTTCCTGCATCTGTGCGATAATGCTGTTCAACTGCTCTGAAAGCGCATTCTGCTCTTGTTCCGCTGCCTGCTTCTGCTGTTCTAACTGCTCTTTTTCTTTCTGAGCCGCATCAATCTGTGTATCTGTCGCGCCTGCCTGCAGCACACTTCCCATACTGAGGAGTCCTGCCAATAACAGTGCAGCTGTTTTTCTGTATCGTTTTTTCATCTGTATCTCCTATCCTATACTTTCAAGTGCTTTCTGATTGTAAAGGTACTTCCGACTAAACCGATTCCCATTCCCAGGATCAGCCCGATCGGCAGCAGATATGTATATACATAGTTTACTGGAAGGAAATCCAGAATATGATTCAAAATAGAGAATTTTTCCAAAATATACTGAATTGCTTTGTTATACATAAAATACAGCAAAATCAGTGGAATCAAAGCTCCGATCAATCCGATGATCATACCTTCAATGATGAACGGCGCCCGTACAAAGAAGTCTTTTGCACCGATGTATTTCATAATGGCAATCTCTTCTCTTCTGACAGTAATACCCATTGCAACCGTATTACTGATCAGGAAAATAGAAACAGCCAGAAGAATACCGATGATTGCCGCTGAAACATAGATGATCAGCTTATTTACTTTCTCCAGCGTCTTTGCCACCACATCTGAACGGTTTACTTTCTTAACACCATCCAGACTTTCTGCATATTCGACAATCTCTGTTTGATTTTCTACTTTCTCCATGTAACTTCGTAGTTATCTGCTCCGGCAAGCGGGTTGTCTTCTTTGAATCCTTCCGCCAGATCTGCATTCTCACCGAAATACTCATCGCGGAATTCTTCCCATGCCTCATCTGCAGATACAAACTTTACTTCGGCAACACCTTCATGATCACGCAGTTTTTCACCAATATCGGAAATCTGATTCTGCGTCACGCCATTTTCAAAAAATACTGTGATCGCCACACCTTCCTCAGCAGCCATAACAATGCTATGGAAGTTCAGGACAATGGAAAAGAAAAGTCCAAACACGAAAATACATGCAGCCATCGTTGCTACGGATGCAAGGGAGAACAGCTTATTACGGCTGATGTTCTTGATTCCCTGCTTCATAGAATATCCTACTGTACTAATCCTCATTATTATACCCACCTTTTCTTTCGTCGCTCACAATAACACCTTTCTTCATTGTGATTACTCGTTTTTTCATTTCGTTAACGATCTCCTGATTGTGGGTTACAACCAGAACCGTAGTTCCTCTCTCATTCGCTTCCTCCAACAGCTTCATGATTTCCCATGAGTTTGTCGGATCCAGGTTACCTGTCGGCTCATCTGCCAGAAGAATCAGCGGCTCATTCACGACTGCACGCGCAATGGCAACTCTCTGCTGTTCACCACCGGAAAGCTCCTTCGGGTAGGCTTTATACTTCTGTGCAAGCCCTACAAGCGACAGCGCCGCCGGTACTTTCTTCTTGATTACTCTTGTCGGTGTTTCTGTTACGCGGAGTGCAAAAGCAATATTATCGTAAATATTTCTATCTTTCAAAAGCCGGAAATCCTGGAACACTACTCCAAGCGTTCTTCTGTACTTCGGAATATGACGATGTTTCAGACGGCCGAGATTCTGACCGTTTACAACAATCGTTCCCGATGTCGGATCCAGCTCTTTCATAATCAGCTTGATCAATGTTGACTTTCCGGAACCGCTGTCACCTACGATAAACACGAACTCGCCGGCTTCAATCTTCAGGCTGATACCGTTCAGGGCTGCGATTCCCTTCGAGTATTCTTTCGTTACTTCCTTTAATTCTATCATATGCTCCTCCTAATTACTAATACTCCAGTGACTCCATATACTTCATATACTTCACTACCATGAGCGCAATCTTAAATGTGATTGCATCCTCAAACACGCGAAGATCCAGTCCTGTGCTCTTCTGAAGCTTATCAAGACGATACACAAGCGTATTTCTATGAATATACAGCTGTCTGGATGTTTCTGACACGTTGAGACTGTTCTCGAAGAACTTATTAATCGTAACCAACGTCTCCTCATCAAAATCATCCGGAGATTTCCCCTCAAAAATCTCGCGTATGAACATCTTACAGAGCGGAATTGGAAGCTGGTAAATTAATCTGCCGATTCCAAGCGCACTGTATGCAATAACATCTCTGTCATTAAAGAAAATCTTTCCAACGTCAAGAGCAAGCTTCGCTTCTTTGTATGATTTGGACACTTCTTTAATGTCATTGACAATGGTACCATATGCAATATGGATGCCTTCTTCCCCTTCTGACTTTAACAATTCCAGGATGTTCTCCGCAATCTCATCCATCTCCTTGTATCCGTCATCCGGTCCGATTTCCTTCACAACAATAATATTCTTCTCATCTACCGCTGTGATAAAATCTTTTGACTTTCCTCCAAGAAGCGTGCGCACATTCTCAAGTGTGCTGCCGTCTTTTTCACGGGAAGTCTCAATAATAAAGATAACACGTCTGACTTCTGTGTCAATATGTAATTTTTTAGCACGGTTGTAAATATCAACCAAAAGCAGGTTATCAAGCAGAAGATTCTTAATGAAGTTATCCTTATCGAAACGCTCTTTGTATGCCACAAGGAGATTCTGAATCTGGAAAACTGCAATCTTCCCTATCATATATACATCATCACTGCCCCCGTTGGCAAGTAAAATATATTCTAGCTGATTCTCATCAAAGATTTTGAAGAACTGCCGGCCCTGTATTACCTGACTGTCTGCCGGAGATTCCACAAAGGATAGCACTGCACTCTCAAAATTATCTGTCTCCGTAAAAGTACTTGCGAATACTTTCCCATCGACATCCATTACACACAGATCAATTCTTGTAATTGCTTTCAATCCTTCGATTGTATTTTGAAGTATTTGGTTTGATATCATTCCTCTTCCTCTCCTTCTCCGAATCCATGCTTTTTCAGCATCGGCATTTTTCACAATTATTTTGTTACTCTACTCGTAATATATCTCTATGCATCTTACTATTTTAATGCAAAACCACAAAAAAAGAAAGAGGAAAATGCATATTTTAGGCATTTCCTCAGACTCTTTACAAATATGTTACATTTTGTTCATAGACATTGTTCACAATAACCATATTCGGAGACGTTTTCTCCTACTGATCTCTGCGACGATTTTCCCGCTCGATCTCTTTCTTTAAAATAAACTTTCGAACAAATCCGTAAACGGATTTCTTAAATCCGGTTTCTGTCTCCTGAAGTCTCAGCTGCTTTCCAACTCTCAGCCACACTCTCGCATTGACAATAATCCTGTTACGCGCTATGAAAGCTTCTCTCCCTGCCAGATCAAGTTCTGACAAGATACAGTCGATTTCAAGACCATTGATCTCATTCACGATCATATCATCCGCCTCTGCATGCTCTGGTACGACCGCTCCTCCCATAATCTTTACCTTTGGGTAGCGTTCGTGCAGTATTTCTTCAAAAGAATCTAATTCTTCCTGTGAATCTGCCATCAGCCAGATTCGCTTCCGATTCTTCTCAAGATAGCGAAGGAACATCTTCAGAAACACATCCTCCGCAGCTTCCTGAAGCCGTTTTGACTCCTGAATCCCGGCTGCTTCAAGGATTGCCTTATCTCCAATCAGAATCATATCTGCTTCTTCGGTATTCTGTTTTACCCCCTCGACAACACTGCTCTTTACAAGCACATCTGTCGTCAGCATCTCAATTACGTTGATCGCTTCTGTCTGAAGATACTCAATCGCCCGGCGCATCGCTTCCTTTGCGGAATAATCATCGACCTGAACGCCAAGCACATTCATCTTTCTGTCCATGTCTCTCACCTTTTCTTCCTAGCCGTACGATTATAGCAAAAACCATCTTCTTTTTCAAGCTATTATCAGAAAATTCTTATTTCTTTGCATCCCGCTTCTTCCCGGCAATGATTCCGCCAATCCGTCCGGTTTCTTTCGATGACAGTGACTTCCAGCCTTCCTCCAGTACTTTGTCCAACAGTCCGAGTTCCTCTGCGATTTCGTATTTCATCCGTTCTTCCGGTTCTATCTGTTCCAGATCAATCTGTTTTGTCTCAGCCATTTCTCTGCGTTCTCCTTTTCAGTTTTTCATTCTGCGCTGTGCAAAATGTATTTCTGTCAGGAGTATCGCCGGAAATTCTTACTTTATACAGTCGTCCGGAAAATTTGTTATGGACGGTCCGGAATAATCACTGCCGCCACAAAATAAGCAACGATTCCCGTTCCGGTACATCCGAACAAAACAAATGCCAGGCGGATCAGTGTCGGATCTACTCCAAAAAATTCACCGATTCCACCACAGACACCGCATATCATTTTATTTTCTCTTGATCTGAATAATCTTTTCTCTGACATAATCATCTCTCCTTTTTTCTATTCTATATCGGTTTTTTGTTCATATCTGCTCTTATGACGCTCCTGGAATGAAATTTCTACTTCTCCAACACCGCCGGTCATCTCAATCGTATATGGAGCACCATTATCTTCATTGACAGAGCGATCCAATGTTCCATAAGTTGTTCCGGCAATATGCATACCGCCGATCCCTGTTGCAATATCATAATTATAATCTGTCTTTTTTCCTTCCAGCGTCATGGTTACATTTCCCACGCCACATTCAATATTAATATCTCCCTGAAGCTTTCCGTTCAGATCCACATTTCCGGCTCCGCAGCGTACTTCCGTGTCATCAATGCCGATATCTGTCAATACCGTATTTCCCGCTCCAAGATTTAGTTCCATCTCCATTGACGTAATCCCTCTTACAGTAAGTTCCCCTGCTCCCGCCGTAATATTGATTTCTTCTAATGTTAATGTCTCCGGCACATAAAGTATATAGCTTCCCGCTTCTTTATCATTTAACCCATTTTCTTTCCACACTTTATTGCTTGTTTTAAATTCCAGCGTACCGTCATTGACGCTGCACCTTGTGCGAAGTGCTTCATTGACTGCTTTGCCTTCCAGAACAATTTCATTCCCGTCATAAGAAATGATTTCCATCGTTCCGGCTGACAATTCAACAGACAGATCTTCCACATGATAATATGTCTTTTCAAAATCCCCGCTTAAAATCTGTGCGTTCTTCCATTTTGCCGAATGCTCCCAGTCATCATCCCAATCCGTCAGCTCCGGCGTATGTTGCTCTCACGCACTACAACGCCCACTCCGTCTGCAAGTTCATCTGAAACACTTTGCCATGTCACCCCAAGCATCAGAGCCGCAATACATAAAATAACTCCTGCACCTGCCGTACATCCACAGACAATGGCAAATATTTTCCAACCTTTTTTCATTTGTTACACCGCCTTTCTGTGAAATGGTCTGCGGCAAAGCGCCACAACTCCCCGAAACAGTGTCCGTAAGCAGATCCAGCTGAATTTTCCGAGAAGCACCGTTGCTACGACGCCTACTGCACCTATAATAAGACCAATTCCCATCAGTAAAAGTCCAACCGGTACATTCGGAATGAGCTTTATCACTCCTACAACAACAAAGCAACCGCCGCAAAAAGCTGCTGCCGCACTGAGTATTACAACACTGACCAGAACTGCCACAATACTTGCTAAAATTCCAAGCAGAAGAAGCAGCATCCCAATTCCAAGCGGCAATGCAATTGGAAGACCGATAAAAATAATTGCCAGAATCAAAAGAATCTTTCCGATTGGATGCTCTTTCTTCTGCACATATTCCGGATGATATCCAGTGTCTGCTCCCGCAGTCTTTCTGCTTCCCGGCATCTCTTTTTCCTCAAATCTCGTGTCCGTATAACCGGTCTCACGATATTCTTGATGTTCTTCATTATTACTGCCTAAACCTGCTTTGATCATCTCAGCTACTTTCCCCGGATCTCCAAGCTCTTCCATCACTTTTCCTTCATTCTCTGCTCCTGCATCTGCAAAATAATCACTATAGTACTGCAATGCTTCGGCACGCTCTTCTGCTGAAATATCAGAAAGCAACATTTCCAGTTCTTTCATAAAACGGTCCCGATTCATGCAGTCACACCCCCTTCAAACATTTTAGTAATCTTTTCTGAATATTTCTTCCATTCTTCCCGGTATAAGTTCAACTGTACCATGCCTTTTTCAGTTACTTTATAATATCTTCTGTTTCTTCCATCAAACTGCATATCATACACTTCAAGGCATTCATCTTTCTGAAGTCTTCTCAGCACCGGATAAAGAGTAGACTCTGACACTTCCAGCGTCTTTCGGACATCCTGTGTAATCCGATATCCATAGGTACCGTTCTCTTCCTTTGACACGGCAGCCAGCACAATTGCATCCAGAAGTGCTGCTCCAGTATTAAATACCATCGTCTCACTCCTCTCTAACTCTTCCAATATTGTTTTGTTTTCTATATTATATATTGTATAATATAGTGAGTCAATATAATATTATTAAAGATTTATCTATAAAAATTATGAAGATTTTCTTAAGAAACTTTTCTATGGACAACAAAAACCGGAAGGACATCCCCTCCGGTCTCGTTTCCACTTTTCTTAAAAATAAAACCACATTAACAGAACTGCCTGAGCAACAAGGATTATCGGCACTCCGTAAGTAAATTTCTTGTGTTTTGTTTTGTGTCGGAATCCTTTCATCCCAAGCCATGCGCCTGCCGAACCGCCAATGACAGCAATACCTATCAGCGCTGCCTCCGAAATTCTCCACGCTCCTTTTTTGGCCCGTCTTTTATCTGCTCCATAAAGTAAAAATGCAATGACATTTACCGCGCAGAGATAATATGTTACAACATCACTCATCTTTTATACCTCGATTTCTGTCTGTAGTGTGAAGGAGTAAATGATTTTCCTTTTTACCTTTTTCCCAAGAAGCTGTTCCAGTGCCTGGGCATAATACTCCAACTGCCGACGGTATCTCTCCTGCAGCTTTTCTTTCCTCTTTACACGATCGGTCTTATAATCGATTACCGCAAGGCTTCCGTCAGGTTCTTCCAGGTAAGCATCAATAATTCCCTGGACAAGACACCATTCGCCCGAATCTTCAATCCCGATCACAAAAGGCTGTTCCCGAAACAGCTTTCCCCGTCTTGCCGCTTCTTTCATATCGACAGCAAGACTGCTTTCAAAAAACTTCATCAGGTCAGAACAGCTCACGGTTTTTGCCTCCGCTGCTTCCAGTTTTCCTTCTCTGACCAGAGCTGCTATTGCATCTTTTAGTTTCTCTTCATTGTACTCTTCCCGGAAATCAATCCTCTCCAGCACCCTGTGATAAGCAGTTCCTCTGGAAGCTCCCGTCAATTCCTCTTCCGCTCTTCGAAAAGCCGGTATTAATTTCGTTTCTTTTGCAGGTGCAAACACCACTTCGCTTTCTTCAGCAAGTTCTTTTTCCATTCCTGTTTTCTTTAACTCAGACACAGTAAACTTCATTTTCCTTGTCCGGTCTTTCGAAAATGGATACACAAATGAAAACTGCTCCTGAAGATGCTCTTTCATTTCCGGATGAAATACCTCTTTTTCAACAGCACCTTCTTTTAAAAACTGATGCATGAGCTGATCTGCACAGAACTCCTCTTCTGCTTTTTCTGCCAATTGAGCGGCATAAATTACTTCCACACGGATCGGCACGTCCTGATGATACATGGAATTCATAAATGGTACCGGAAGTCCTGCTTCGGATAATGCTATGTCGAAAGCCTTGTTTCGGATAAGCGCCGGAATAATCCAGTCCAGATACGTTCTTGCGCGGCTGACTGACGCAAAACTTAATTCTGTTTCTTCCCTTGCTCCTACTGCTCCAAAGCTTTTTAATTTTTCCTCTACACCATTTACTGCTCCGGTAATGATTAACTTTTCTTTCGCTCTTGTCAAAGCCACATAGAGTACCCGCTCTTCTTCTGCAAGATTTTCAAGCGCTGTTTCCTTTTGAATTACTTTCTTCAGCAGCGTCGGCGCTTTTGTCCGCATTTCAAGATCGATACAGTCTGTCCCAATTCCCAGAGACGGATGCACTACAAACTGCTCACGGATATCCTGCGTATTAAACTGTTTCCCCATTCCGGATACAAACACGATCGGAAATTCCAAGCCCTTGCTTTTATGGATACTCATAAGGCGTACGGTATCCGTCTGCTCATCCGCAATATTTGCTTCTCCATAGTCCACGTCATATTTCTTTAGCTGGCGGATATAGCGCACAAAATGAAACAGTCCCTTATAACTTGTCTTTTCAAATGCCAGCGCCTTCTCAAGAAGCATATCCAGATTGGCCTGGCGCTGTCTTCCTCCCGGCATAGCGCCCACATAGTCCCGGTATCCCGTCTCATGCAAAAGTTTCCACATGAGGTCATGGATGGAAGTATACGAAAGAATTTCCCGGTAACTTTCGTACTGCTTCTGAAATGCTCTAAGTTTCTGCTGTAAACTGCTGTCTTTCTCTTCTGCCTCTTTCATAAAGGTAACAACCGCCTGGAAAAACGGTGCTAACGCCCCTTCTTCCTCCGTCTTCATTTCTCTTACCCGGATTCTCGCAAGCTCCTCTGCCGTAACATTTCCAAAAGGAGACAACAACACTGAGGTCAGCGGAAGATCCTGCCGAAAATTATCCAGCAGTTCCAGATAATCCAACACCGTACTGACTTCCCATGTTTCAAAATATCCTTCCTTCGTCCCGGCAAATGTCGGAATCCCTTCCTGATTCAGAATCCTTGAAAATTCTTCTGTCCATCCTTTCAGACTTCTTGTAAGAATTACAATATCTCCATAACCGGCAGGACGATATGTTCCTGTTCTTTTATCCAATACCGGATGTACGCCCACCAGTTCTTTAATTCTTCTGGCAATCCCGTGAGCCTCCATCTCCCGGACCGTCTCTTCTTCTACACCTTCTTGTACAGAGGTATCAATTAATAGCAGCTCTGCCTCATTTCCCGGTATATTTTCATAAGAGGCGCCCGGATACAGCGCCGCCCGCTCATCGTAAGCAATACCGCCGAACCCCTCTGTCATAATCTGTCTAAAAATGAAATTCGTAC
Organism: Coprococcus sp. AF21-14LB; assembly: GCF_003458885.1. Lineage (NCBI taxonomy): Bacteria > Bacillati > Bacillota > Clostridia > Lachnospirales > Lachnospiraceae > Coprococcus > Coprococcus sp. AF21-14LB. The sequence continues at coordinate 39,092 of NZ_QRVX01000002.1, forward strand.
TTTCCAATACTTCCCGCCGGCTCCGGAAGTTTCGCGTCAGATCAATGCGCTGACATTGTCCCTCTCCTGCTCCATATGTGTGGTATTTCTCCATGAAGAGCTCCGGTCTCGCCAGACGGAATCGGTAAATACTCTGCTTCACATCCCCGACCATAAATATATTGTAAATTCCCTGTTCCTTGCGGGACACGCTTGTCAAAAGCGCCTCCTGAATCAGATTACTATCCTGATATTCATCGATCATAATCTCTTCAAACCGTTCCTGATAGGAGCGTGCTGCCTGAGACGGACAGCGTTTTCCGTCTTTTTGTTCCGTAAGAATCTCCAGGGCAAAGTGTTCCATATCTCCGAAGTCAATCATATTTCTCTTCGCTTTTTCCTTCTGCATCGCTTCATGGAAATCTACAGTCAGCTCCACGAATGTTTCCATCATCGGCGCACACTGTCTCATATGTTCCTCTATCTCCTGAAGCGGTTCATAGAAATACTGCTCTTTCAGATCTTTTTGGAGCGTTTTTACATCTTCTCGTACCTGCTTTACAAGTTCCCGTTTGTCCGGATCAATCTCATCACTTCTCTTTGCCGAAAGCTTTGCCCATTTCCATTCTGCTAAAATTTCATAAATGGTTTCGTAGCTCTTTGCCCCGGCAAGCTGTCGGATCAACGCTTCATCCTGCGCAAGCGCCTCCAGATAAAATACCGGTCCGTCCGGCTCCTCACAAAGTTCTATCGCATATGCTGTCAATTCCAGCATATCTTTCGCATATTGTATGGCCTGCTCCTGTACAAAATGGAAAAACGGCTGTTCCTCAATCCCTTCTTCCATTTTGTAATGCGCCGCACAGGAATACAGCCATTCGCATGGGTCCGGATAGCTTCTAGAAAAATCATATATTTTTAAAAGCAATTCTGTTAGTTTATGGTCGTCTCTTCCCGGCGCCGTATATTCTGTCAGCTCTAAAAAGCTTTTTTCCCTTCTTCGTATTTTTGTTCCAGAAGCTCTGCCGCCACATCCAGCTTCAACAGCTTCATTTCTCCTTCTTCCGCAATACGAAATCCCGGGTCTAACCCAATGGTATGGAAGTTCTCCCGGATGACCGACAAGCAAAAGCTGTGAATCGTTGTCACCTGCGCATGATGAACAAGCGTTGCCTGCCGCTGCAAATGTGCATCATCCGGATGCTCTTCCAACGCTTTCTCAATGGCGTCACGGATTCTTTCTTTCATTTCTGCTGCCGCTGCTTCTGTATAGGTAACAACGAGAAGACGATCCACATCTAACGGCGGTTCTTCTTTCGTCAACCGCTCAATGATACGTTCTACGAGCACTGCTGTCTTGCCGGAACCTGCCGCTGCAGATACAAGGATATTCTTTCCACGCACGTCAATGACTTCCCGCTGTTCTTCTGTCCACTGTACTCCCATCGTCTATTCCTCCTCCCGCATACGTTCCAGTACTTCTTTCGCAGATAGCTGCGGAAGTCTCCGGTAAAGATATCCCGGAAATCCCGGTTCAAATCTGCAAATATTCCGAAACTGACAATAATCACACGCCGTCCGGCTGCCAAATTCATACGGAGCTGCATCAATTTCTCCGGCTGCGATCCGACGACGCAGCAAAGCAATTTTCTTCTTCGTATACTTTCTGATAGAAGCAAATCCTTCTTCTGACACAGCCCTGGAATTCCATGTCAGCATCCCATCCTTCTTCCGCCCTGCCGGAATCACAGACGAAGACGTTCCCGGCTTCATCTCTTCATCAATCAGACGCAGCACTGCATCATCGGAATTCACAATCCCGTCCAGACGAAGTTCTTTCAAAATTGCTTCTTCTAACCGCTCCATGTCTTCTTCTCTGCTCACAATTGGATCTTTGATCTTATAGTAGAAAATTCCTGCCGGAACAACATGCTGATCCGGGTGTCTCTTCTCTTCCACTGTCATTGCCGCATCCATATACACAACAAGCTGCATCTGCAGTCCGTGATAGAGCGCTGCCAGATCAAATGACTGCGTTCCAGTCTTGTAGTCAATAATTTTCACATAAATTTTGTCATCCTGCTCACAAGTATCCACCCGGTCAATCTTGCCGCCGTAAAAATTCACTTCATATCCAGACGGCCGGAATGCACCTCGTTCCATCTGCTTTGTCAACGCCCAGATTGTTCTTGCCATCATTTGTTTCAGTCTTGTAATCAAATATTCATTCCTTGCACTGCTGTAAAGAATTGTATTTCCATAATCTGTAATCGTCTCATCCACACTGGCTTCTAATAGCTCATCCCGCTCCTCTTCTTCCAGCATCGTCCACAACTTTCCTGTTTTCTGGACTTTCTTTGAAAAAAGCTCCAGAGCGCTGTGAAGCAGATTCCCCCAGTCAAGAGGACGAAACTCAAATTCCTGACGTTCTTTCAAGCGAAGTCCATACGTTAGATAATGTGAAAACGCACAGGCACAAAAACGTTCCAGTCTTGTTACGCTTGTATGATCCAGACTGCCATATAATTCTTCTGCCGTTCTTTCTTCCAGATGAAGATCTGGTTTATGATATTGATTTGCCTCAAGAAGACTTTCTGCCTTTTCTCTCCACGTTTCTTCCCGCAAATACCAGGAGAGCAGTTCTTCCCACATTTGGAATCCTTCTTCAGTAAATCCTCCCTCGTTCAAACTCTGCAAACCTTTGACGAGATAAGAAATCCCACTTTTTGGAATCATCTCCTGCTCTGAAAGCATTCTCTTTTCTTCATCTTCTAAAGAGAGTTCCGGGAACATCCTAAAAAGTTCCTGGACGAGATAAGCCGGACGCAGCGCCTTTCCCTCTCTGCTTTGGCGGCTGTAGGACAAAATAAGAAGCTTGGAAGGCTTTGTCAGATTCTGATATAAATAAAATTTCTGAACAAACGCCTTTTCTTTTGCTCCCGGTGCAAGCGCCACATTTCCCTTTGTCAGCACTTCTCTATCGTACTCTGAAATCAGGCCGTTGCGCTCCAGTTTCCCCGGAAGATTCACATCATTTACTCCAAGAAACAGCAGCGCTTTAATATCCTTTAGCCTTGTACGCTCTGCATCTCCTGCCACCACCTGATCCGGACTCGGCGGGATTACTCCGACTTTCGCCTCCGCAAATCCTGCATCCAGAAGTTCACAATATTCATCCAGCGATACCATTTCCCCGCCAAGCAGTTCCACAAATTTCTCAAACAATTCCATTACAATCCGATAAATCTGAGCATACTCCTTCGCAAGAACCAGTTCGCCCTGCTCCTGAAACTTTTTCTCATATTGCTGCATTTTCATCTGCATCTCTTCCTGCTCAAGAAAATCCCAGAGTGCTTCTGTAATATCCCGCACAGTTTTCTGCTTCTTTCGCAGCACAAATAAAAACGGCTCCAATTTCTCTACCAAAACAACTCTCCAGTGATTCAGCCGCTCCAGATCCTCCACTGTTGTTTCTTTTGCCCGGCGAAACCACGGACTCTGCCAATGGTCATATCCGTTTATCCCCAATGCCATGACATAGTTTTCCAATTCATCCACAACTTCCGGCGTGAAATCCACATCATCCCCGCTGACAAGTCCGGTGCGCAAAAATCTGAACACACTTTCCTGCGTAAACTGCTTCTGCTGCATTCCCAAAAGACTTCGGATATACTCTACAAAAGAGTTCAGCAGCACACTCCGTTTGTGATCAAGAAACAGCGGAATCTCATAATGGGCAAACACCTTCTCAAGCGAATCCGCATACACATCCGGATCAGCTGTGATCACTGCTATCTCCCGGTAACGCATTCCCTTTGTCCGGATAAGATTCTCGATCGTCTGAGCTGCAAACTCACATTCTGACATCACATTCCGGCAGACATGGAGCTGAATCTCTTCCGGTTTTCCCTCATATACCTTTCTCCGGTGACGAAAAATATTTTCCTCAAGAAATGCCAGCGAAGGGGCGTCCCGAAATCGATATTTCGAAGGATGCTCAAGCCTGATCTGCGGCAGTACTTCTGTCCGGTGCTGCTTCGCTTCATTTAAAACTGCCGACACCATTTGCTTACTGATAGAAAACATCTGATACGGATGTACATACCGATAAGCATCTTCTCCGCCTCCGAGTGTGACTGTCACGATTACCTTTTCACATAACTCGAACATTTTTCCAAGCAGACGGGTCTGAATTGGCGTAAATCCGGTAAATCCGTCAAGAACAACGACGCTTCCCCGCATCTTCTCTGAATCCGGGAGCGCCTGACAAAGTACATCCAAAAGCTCTTCTCCGGTAATGTATTTTTCAGAAAGAAACTCCCGAAAAGCTTCATAGACTGTCTGGATATCTTTTAATTTATAAGAAAGATAACTCTCCTCTCCCGCTTGCGCAAGCATTTCTTCGAATGCTTCCGAATCGATATCATACTGAGTAAATTCCGAGATGACGGACTTCATCTCACTGATATAGCCTGTCCTCTTTAAATTACCTCCGAGCACTCTGAGTTTTGGTTCACACATGCCCGCAATTCTTCGAAGAATCAGATTCTTTCCTTCATCATCCAGCACCTGCTTGCGATTGCCTCCCGTTTCCTCCAGAATCCGGTATGCCAAGCGGTTAAAACTAAGTACATCTATATTCATAATCCCCTTTGCCGGATGCATCATCACAAGATCTTTCTGAGTCTGCATTGTAAACTGCTCCGGAACAATTACATAATACTGTTTTTCGGGAGCTTCGATTGATTCCCGGATCAGATCTTCGTATACCCGGTACGTCTTTCCGGCGCCGGAATTTCCAATTACAAGCTGAAGTGCCATATTCTTTCCCCTTTCACTGGCGGCAGTCTTCTTCCGACCGCACAAACATCATTAGAAATGCCATAAAAAGCATTCCGCAGGCAAATAATACTGCTTTTTGCGCGAACTGTTTCGTAAGCCACATGCCTGCCATAGCTCCTATAATAAATATTAAAATAATTCCATAATACTGCAGACTCTTTTCAAGTTCCTTTACCTCTCCTGTCCGGCCAAACCGATAGAGTCTTTCTGTTCCGCTGCGCAGGTTTCCTGTACACATTGTCGTAGCAAACGTATTCCCATTTACTTTTCGGAAACTCTCCACTTGCATTGCACAAATAAATGAAACTGCCACATTTGCTATCATATCGAATTTCCCCTGGGGAAGCACTGCAACAAACAGCAGTACAAGAATCTCCAGAATCAATACGAGCTGCCTCCAATGCATTTTTCTATTGTACATACATTTTCCCCGGATACTCTCTGCTAAAAAGATTCCAAGTACAAAAGCAATGATCGGAACAAGATAATAGAGCACCCGACTCCATTGGCCGGAAGCCATATTCAGACCAAGCAGCACAATATTTCCTGTCTGAGCATTGGCAAAAACACCGCCCCTTGATATATAGGTATAAGCATCCAGAAATCCCCCAGTCAATGCCAAAAGTGTTCCCATCAGAAACGTCTCTGACATCTGGCGTGTTTTGTTTTTTTCCTGCTTCATTTCTTCTCACCTGTTTCCCTTTTCTGTTCCGAAACATCATATCACAATTCTTCCTGCCATGTAAACAAAAGACTGTATGCCACGGCTTACCGAAACATATCATCTCGGAACACAAAACATACAGTCTTATCTATTTCTTTTTTATTTCTTTCTACACAGCCCGGAGCAGTTCTGTAAACTCGCTGCTTAATGTAATTTTGCCCACATAGAACACATCTCCTGTCATAAACACTTCCCAGTCTTCCTGAATTTCTACCTGAAGCTGTCCTCCCGGCATATGGACTGTCATCTTCGGATTCGTCATACCAAGCTTATATGCTGCTCCTGCTGCTGCACAGGCCCCTGTACCGGAAGCAACCGTATATCCGGCGCCTCTCTCAAAAATCTCGATCTGAATATTCTCTTTGTCAAGTACTTTCAGCAGCTGTGTATTAATGCGATCCGGAAAACACCTTGCTATCTCAGAATAATTTCCGATTTTACATACAAGCGGTTTTGATATCTCCCGCATCGGAATCACGCAATGTGGATTTCCAATATTCACACAAGTCGTTGGATACAGCGTTCTTCCAAATACCATATCTTCATTGATCACTTCCCGGCGCTCTCCTGTAACCGGAATCTCATCACTCCAGAAAGAAAGTTTTCCCATGGATACCTTCAGACGGCTTCCATCTTCATTCAGATAACTGACTTCCACATCTCTTCCTTCTGTGTGAAGTTTCACATGCTTTTTCTGCACATATCCTGCATCTTTTAAATATTTTGCAAAAATACGGACACCATTTCCGCTCTGCGCTGCTGTACTTCCATCTGGATTCCAGATCCTTACTCCGATTCCTTCTTCCATCATGATCGGTCCTTCCAACACGCCATCTGAGCCCATTCCAAAATTTTTATCGCAAAGCAGCTTTACATTCTTTTCTGTCAATTTCAATTCATTTTTATTTGGATCGAATACAAAATAATCGTTTCCCAGTCCATGATATTTTTCGATAATAATTTCCATCGCTCCAACCTCCATTTTCCGATGTCTCGCAATACTTATAGAAAGTATATCACGCATTATTTCTCATAGATACAGAAATAATGCTTTCTACATTGTAAATTGTGCTATATAATATCATTATAGAACTTTTTCACTTCCAAAACAACTTATTGCAGGAGGAATCTTATGCCAGTATATGACAGACAAGGATATTTGAACAGCCGCTTTCAGCTTTTTCATATTCTTGATACCGATCAGAAAACATTTGAATTTCATTACCATGACTTTCATAAAATCCTTATCTTTCTTCAGGGGGACGTAAGCTATATTGTGGAAGGCAAATCCTACAATCTGAAATCATACGACATTGTGCTTGTAAATCGCAATGAGATTCATAAGCCGGTCATCCACAGCAAAAGTCCTTATGAGCGGATCATTGCCTATGTGGAACCTGCATTTCTTGAAAACCTCTCTCTCTCCTGTTGTTTCCAGAAAGCCCAAGAGGTTCATTCTAGCGTTGTCCGCATTCCATCTCTGGAAAAAAGCTCCTTGTTCAAAAGTATCAAACGTCTGGAGCAATCCTTTTCAGACAGCGGCTATGCATCTGATTTTTACCAGGAACTGCTTTTTTTAGAATTTCTTGTCCATTTAAACCGTGCCTCTCTGTCCGATTACCTGACCTTCATTGATACTGTCCACTATCACCCAAAGGTACTGGGAATTATGCAGTATATCAGTGAACACCTGACAGAAGAACTTCGTATTGATGAGATTGCAAATCGTTTTTTCATGAGCCGCTATCACATGATGCGTACCTTTAAGGCAGAGACCGGCTACACGATCGGCAATTATATTACCGAGAAACGGCTTCTCTATGCCAAAGAACTTCTGATGAGAGAGATTCCTATCACGCAGATTTGTTTTGACTGTGGATTTCAGGATTATTCCACATTTTCCAGAGCATACAAAAAGGTTTTCCACGAATCACCGCGGGAAACCCTTTCTCATCTGCAAAATACATAAATTATTTCTTCACGATCATGACCGGAATCGGCGGATTGTTTGGACGGTTATAGTAGGAACTCAGGATTACAAGATAATTCTTCGAATCAAGATTTTTCAAATATGCAAGCAAAGCATCCCGCTCTGCAAATCCACTGTCGCCTCCGCTATAAATACAAAGACTCATCATCCCCTCTTTTTTTAAAAGAGAAAGCCCTTTCTCGATGGCGCAGATACTTGTCTGCGGCTTTGTAGAAAACTCATGGGAACCTCCCGGAAGATAACCGAAATTAAAAACAATACAGGAAATCTTTCCATACAGTTGTTTCTCTATATAGCGGTCCATTTCTTCATGTCCTGCCAAAAATAACTCCGCCCTCTCCGATAATCCGGCGTCTTCAAGGCGCTTTTTCGCTGCACGAAGCGCCTGTTCTTGAATGTCAAATCCATATACCTTTCCTTCTGCTCCTACAAGGCTGCACAGAAGCTCTGTATCATTTCCATTGCCAACAGTCGCATCAATACAAACATCGCCCTCTCTGACCTGATTTTGTATCCAGTGATGACACCACTGTGTAATCTGATAATTTTTCATCGCGATTTCCCCGCCTCAATTTTCTGATACAACTCCACCGGAACAAACGCCTGAACATAGATCCCGTCTTCCCGGTATTCTTCTTTAATCAGTTCTCCATATTTTCGTATCAACTGGATCTGTCCTGCTTCTTCGTAGGTATAAAGCTTTTCGATGGCCATTTTCTGCTCCCGCAGCAGCTCTTCTATAACCGCTTTCAACTCTTCCAGACCTTTGCCTGTCTTTGCTGAAATTCCAACCGTTCTATCTGCTTTAAAATCTCTCAGAATTTCATCTCCACTCAGACGATCCTGCTTATTAAATGCAGTAATGATCGGTTTTTCTGTCACTCCAAGTTCCTTTAAAATCTCATAGACGATATACATCTGTTCATCCATCTCCGGATTGGAAGCATCTACCACATGCAAAATCATATCGGCATATTTTGCCTCCTCCAGTGTACTTTTAAATGCTTCAATCAAATGGTGCGGCAGTTTCCGGATAAATCCAACCGTATCTGTCAGAAGCACTTCCTGTTTTCCGGAAAGCAAAAGCCCTCTTGTCGTTGGATCAAGGGTTGCAAACAATTTGTCCTCGCTTAATACCTCTGCTCCTGTCAGCGTGTTTAAAAGTGTGGATTTGCCCGCATTCGTGTATCCGACAATGGCAATCACCGGAATCCGGTTCTTCTTCCGATGTTCCCGCGCTACTTCCCGATGCCGCTTCACTTCCTTTAATTCCCGGTTAAGCTGGGCAATCCTTCCTTTGATCAGGCGCCGATCCATTTCAAGCTTCTTCTCTCCGGGACCTCTCGTTCCGATCCCGCCTCCAAGTCTGGACATCGCTGTTCCTAAACCGGTCAGCCTTGACTGTCTGTATTTCAGCTGCGCCAGCTCTACCTGTATCTTTCCTTCACTTGTCGTTGCTCTGGCTGCAAAAATATCCAGAATCACAAGTGTCCGATCCATAATCTTCACATCCAGTTCATCCCGCAGGTTGCCAAGCTGTGCCGGAGACAGCTCATCATCACAGACAATTCCGGAAGCCTCTGTCTCCCAGAGCAGTTCTTTAATTTCCTCAAGTTTTCCTTTTCCTACATATGTCCCCGGATGAATCAATTCCCTCTTCTGGATCACAACTCCAACCGCACTGGCTCCTGCAGTCTTCACCAGCTCTTCCAGCTCTTTTAAAGAACGCTCTGTGTCATCGCCGTCCTGCTCCTGCACACCTACCAGTATTACTTTTTCCATTTCCTGTTTTATTCTATCAATCTCTGTCTCCTATCTCGTTCTCAGAAATTCTGCTTCTTTTTGTGCCTGCTCATCTTCCGGATAAGCAGCAATATACTCTTCCATCCGCGCTTTTGCATTCGACCAGTCCCGCTTCTCCTCATAAATACAAATGACGTTAAATTCCATTTCCTGACGAAGCTCGCTCCCCTCCGGCTCACAGCGGATTCCTGTCATAAAATCCTGCAGTGCCCCATCCAGATCCTGTTCCTTCCAGTCGCAGATCGCAAGAAAGTTGTAAAGTGTTCCCGTCTTATCCACTCCATTTAACAGCGCATCGGTAAATGCCTCTTCTGCCTGCTGATAATTCTCCTGCTCCCAGTAAGCAATCCCAATCCCTCGATACGCTTCCCCCACATCTTTTTGTTTATCAATAGATGCTTCAAATGACGCAATCGCCTCACTGTATTTTTCTTCCTTCAAATATGCAAGACCTTCTTCCAACGGTGTTTCAAAATATTCCTGAATCTTTGCACAGCCGCTTTGCATACAAAGCACTCCAAGCAAAATTCCTATTGTCAATCTCCTTTTCAACTAAATTCCTCCCGATTTTCCCAAGCTGCCTTTCTCATTTGCCTATTCTTATTCCATTTACACCGGGTCGATCTGCCAATCGATCGGCGTTACACCGTGCTCTTCCAGAAAACGATTCGTCTGACTAAATGGTCTGCTTCCAAAAAATCCCCGGTATGCTGACAGCGGACTTGGGTGCGGCGCTTCCAGAATCAAATGTTTTGGATTATTCAGCATACTTTTCTTCGTCTGTGCCGGTCTTCCCCATAAAATAAAAACAATCGGGCGATCCTGTTCATTCAGAGCCTGATCGCCGCATCGGTAAACTCTTCCCATCCAAGTCCCCGATGTGAGTTGGCCTGATGTGCCCGCACCGTCAACACTGTATTCAGCATCAGCACTCCCTGCTCTGCCCATTTTACAAGGTAACCGTGATTCGGAATCGTACATCCAAGATCATCGTGAAGTTCCTGATAAATATTCACAAGTGACGGTGGAATGTCCACCTCCGGCTTCACCGAAAAGCAAAGCCCATGCGCCTGTCCGTCTCCGTGATACGGATCCTGTCCAAGAATCACCACCTTCACATCCTTAAGCGGTGTCAAATGAAATGCATTAAAAATATCATTGGCCGGCGGAAAAATCTGCCGTGTCTGATATTCATGCAAAATCGTCTCATATAATTTTTTATAATAAGGCTTCTTAAATTCCGCTCCAAGCGGAACAAGCCAGTCATTTGTAATTGCTCCCATAACTCATACTCCTATCGGCTAACTCCTGTTCTGTTTGAACTGCTGCATGGATTTATTTTACATCAAGTTCAAACCAGAATTCAACACCATTGTCATAGTTTCTCACACCATATGGCTGCTGCATGGATTCCATAATCGCCTTTACAATGGAAAGTCCGATTCCATTTCCGCCGTACTCTCTTGTCCTAGCTTTATCTACTTTATAGAACTTCTCCCAGATATGTTCCACATCCGCTTCCGGAATTGGTGTTCCTGTGTTAAACACACTGATTCTGACGCTTTCCTTTTGCTGTACCTTTACTTCAACTACATGTTCTCCATCCAGATGGTTCAGCGCATTGCTGACATAATTTCGTACAACCTGCTCTATCTGGAACTCATCTGCCCACACATATACCGGTCCCTGATGTACAAAGCTTATTTTGGCTTCCTTTTGCTCTGCCATAATCCGCATGCTTTCCAGTACGCCCTCGATCAGTTCAATAATATCAAATCTGGCAAACTGTACATCCTGGCTCCCAAACTCCAACTGATTCAACGTCAGAAGGTTCTTCACCATCCGGTTCATTTTTCCTGCTTCATCCATGATCACATCACAATAGAATTCTCGGCTTTCCGGATCATCGCTGATTCCTTCTTTCAATCCTTCCGCATACCCCTGAATAAGAGCGATTGGCGTCTTCAGTTCATGGGAAACATTTCCAAGAAATTCTGTACGCATCGTCTCAATCTTTTCTTTTTTCTCAATGTCCTTCTGCAATTCATAATTTGCCTTCTTCAGTTCGGAGATTGTCCGCTCCAGATTCTCAGACATTTTATTAAAATTATCTCCAAGTACGGCAATTTCATCCTCGCCGCCCCTTGTATATTTCACATCAAAATCCAGATCTGCCATCTTCCTGGAAAGCTGCGCCAGTTCCAGGATCGGCTCTGTAATCCTTCTGGAAAAATACCATATCACTACAAGGCAAAGCAGAATAATCCCTGTTCCCACATAAGTCAAAAACTTTCCTGTGATTAGAATGCTCTCCCGGATACTCTCAATCGGTGTCCGGAACAAATACGTATATCCATTGTCAAGATAGCCCCACATTTCAATATATTCTGACTCTGTTCCAACACCTTTCGCCTTATGGATCTCATAGTCTTCTCCTCTTTTCAGAATAACTGAATTCGGATTCTGATGCAAAATATTCATCATAAGCTGTGTCTGCATGACTTTCTTCCCAATTTCTGTTGTCTCTGTTGTCACAATACTGCTCCAGGCAGAGTTACAGACAAGAACAGAAATATTTCCCCGCTCAATCGTAGAACCGATTTCCGCTTCAATCGTTTCTGCAGTCATCTCATCATCCTTCACAACTCTGTTAAATCCCTCATATACACGAATAAGATCCTGCTCTTTATTTGTAATATAGTATCGCTCCAGAAAGGTTGTGTTCATAAATGCCAAAAGTAAAAGCGCAAGAGCGACAATTCCTACAAACAGAAGCATCATCTGATGATTAATTGATTTTTTCATGGATTACACCTCAAATTTATATCCCATGCCCCAGATTGTCTTAATATATTCTCCCTTATCTCCAAGTTTGCTCCGAAGCTTTTTCACATGGGTATCAATTGTCCGCGCGTCCCCAAAATAATCATAATTCCAGACATGATTCAGAATCTTCTCCCGGGAAAGCGCAATCCCCTGATTCTCTACAAAATACGATAACAATTCAAACTCTTTAAAGCTAAGGTCAATTTCCTTCTCTCCAATCTTTACCGTGTGCGCTGCTTTATCAATCAAAATACCGCCTGCATCTACCACTTCATCATTTGTCAGCGCATTTGTTCTTCTTAAAATTGCTGAAACTCTTGCCACAAGAATCTTTGGGCTGAATGGTTTGGAAATATACTCATCCACTCCAAGTTCAAAGCCTTGCAGTTCATCCCGCTCATCTGCTCTTGCCGTCAGCATAATGATTGGAAGCTTCGACTCCTGACGGATCTCACGGCAGACCTGCCAACCGTCCATCTTCGGCATCATCACATCGAGGATCATCAGCGCGATGTCCTTGTTCTCATAAAACACATCCATTGCTTCCATCCCGTCTCCTGCCTCAAGCACTTCATACCCTTCCCGTTCCAGGAAATCTTTTACAAGCTTTCTCATTCGGCTCTCATCATCGACTACCAAAATCTTTAATTTCTCCATTATCTTCACCTCTATCATTTCTTTCCACACCAAAATGCTAATTCATTCATAATTGGTATTATTTTACCATAGATTTATGTTAGATGTGTGAAAAAATCATTTCAAGCCTTCCTTATATTTTCTTCAGAATTTTATAAGGTTTTTTAGAAAAGCTTTACAATGCTGACATAAATTACTCATAAATTTCTATTATACTAACAGTATCAAATCAATGAAGACGGCAGTTGTATTGATTCCGTTCATACTGCTGCCGGACTTCGACTAACTCAGTCAACTGACTTTAAGTTTACATAGATTTTTCTTCATTCCTTTACAAAACCCCCGGAAGGCATATCTCAACGATAACCTTTCGGGGGATTTTGTATTCTAAAGAGTTATTACCATTTCCGGATATTTCAACAATACCAAAAAGGTGCTGTCAGTTGAGAGGTCACCTCAACCAACAGCACCTTTTTCTTGCCCAAAATCCCGGATATCCCGGAATCTTATCAATGGACCTGAGGGGAATCGAACCCCTGTCCGAAAGCTCTTCCATTGCAGCTTCTTCCAATCACAGTCGCTATACTTTCATTCCCTCCATAAACCGCCCAGCGACAGGCTGTTCACTTCAGTAGCTTCATAAAATCTTCTGCCGCCGCAAAGCTTTGGCAACAGAGTGCCCCACCTGGATGAAGCCGGTTACTTAAGCGGTGAGTGACTTAAGGCCGACTGCTGCCGCAATTAGGCAGCGTACGCTAAATTATCTTCTGCGTTTAATTTTAAAGTTTGCGGATGACAACGCAGTTCCGCACTGCGGATGGCTACTCCAACTTCTAAACCCCCGTCGAAACCAGTACAAGCCCTGGTACGCAGAGTACATATATAGTATATCCGATTCCAATTAAAATAACAAGTAAATTTTAACCAAAATTGCGTACTTTGAATTCTCGTTCTGCTTCTCGCTTTTGGTCCTTCTTCGCAATATCATCCCGCTTATCATAAAGCTTCTTACCACGGGCAAGACCGATCTCCACTTTTACAAGGCTTCCCTTTAAATATACTTTCAGCGGAATCACGGCAATTCCTTTCTCCTTCATCTTACCAAGCATTTTCAGAATCTCATTTTTATGAAGGAGCAGTTTTCTCGTCCGCAGCGGATCTTTGTTGAAAATATTTCCCTTCTCATAAGGACTAATGTGCATACCGTAAATAAACATTTCCCCATTCTCAATCCGAATAAAAGCTTCTTTAATGCTGCACTGCCCCATGCGAAGTGATTTCACTTCCGTACCGTGGAGCGCGATTCCTGCTTCATATGTGTCTAAAATAAAATAATCGTGATACGCTTTTTTATTATTTGCGATCAGCTTCGTCCCCTGTCCTTTTGCCATGCCGTTCCTCCACTATTTTAAAATCAATTGTTCTTGCAAGATCATCCGTTCCAAGTACCTGAACCTTCACAGTCTCTCCAAGGCGATATGCCTTTTTCAGATGCTCTCCAACCATCTCGTAGGTATCTTCCCGGTAATCGTAATGATCATCTGTCATATTGACTACATGCACAAGACCTTCCACTGTATTGTCAAGTTCCACATACAGTCCCCATTTTGTGACACCTGAAATAACACCTTCAAATACTTCTCCAACGTGCTGTTTCATATATTCAACTTTTTTCAGCTTTACAGTCTCTCGCTCTGCCTCATCAGCTCTTCGCTCAAGCTCGCTGCACTTTTGTGTCACTTCTGGCAGAATACTCTCATAATGCTCCTGTCTTTTTGTATCCATCCGTCCCCGCAGCGTTTCTTTGATAATCCGATGGATCTGAAGATCCGGATATCTTCTGATCGGAGATGTAAAATGACAGTAATAGGACGCTGCCAATCCGAAATGCCCTGTATTTTCCGGCGTATATTTTGCCCGCTTCATTGAACGAAGCGCCAGCCGGCTAATCAAGTCTTCCTCTGGTGTTCCCTCTGCTTTTGCAAGCAGTTTCTGAATTTCTTTTGGGTGAACCTCTTTATTAGAAATATGCAGAGAGTGTCCGAAATTATTAACAAATGTAGCAAATTTCTTAATCTTATCTTCATCCGGCACATCGTGGGTACGATAAACAAAAGGAATTTCCTGCCAGAAGAAATCTTCTGCCACCGTCTCATTGGCAATCAGCATAAAGTCTTCGATAATCTTTGTCGCCACATTTCTGTCATAAGGCCGCAATTCCAACGGAACTCCATTTTCATCTAAAATCATTTTCGTTTCCGGAAAATCAAAATCAATGGAACCTCTCTTCTTTCGCTTTGCTCTCAGAATCGAAGCCAGATCACGCATCCTTTCAAACATCGGGATCAGCTCCTGATAACGCTCACATTCTGCCTCATCCTGCTCTTCCAGTATCTTCTTAACACTTGTGTAAGACATACGTTCATCTACCCGTATCACTGTCTCCGTGATCTTATGATCCGTTACATTTCCTTTCCGGTCAATCCACATAATACAGCTCAGAGCCAGTCGGTCTTCTCCTGCATTGAGAGAGCAGATTCCATTGGACAGTATGTGCGGCAGCATCGGAATCACCCGGTCTGCCAGATACACGCTTGTTCCGCGTTTCAGCGCTTCCCAGTCAAGCGCACTGTTCTCCTGCACATAATTTGTCACATCTGCAATGTGAACACCAAGACGATATCTTTCTCCATCTTCTTCGATCGAAATTGCATCGTCTAGATCTTTGGCGTCCTCACCATCGATTGTAACCATTTGCCACTGCCGAAGATCCATCCTGCCCGCCATATCCTGCGTGCTGACAGGAGATGAAACACGCTCTGCCTGGTTCAGCACCTTTTCCGGAAATTCTGTTGGCAGATCGTAGGTTCTGATAATCGACATAATATCCACTCCCGGATCATTGACATGTCCCAAAATCTCCACGATCTTTCCTTCCGGTTTCTTATCTTTTGAACCGTAAGATGTAATCTCTGCCACGACCTTATGCCCTGTCACCGCGCCCTTAGACCGCTCCAGCGGAATAAAAATGTCTTTTTGGAACTTCTGATTATCCGGAAGTACAAAACCAAAGTTCTTGCTGCGTTGGAAATATCCTACAACTTTCGTCACACCACGCTCCAGTATCTTCACGATCTTTCCTTCTTTTCGCTTTCCATCCGGTTTTTTTATAATGACAACTTCCACACGGTCTCCGTCAAAAGCGCCTCCAAGATCATCTTCTCCGATGAAAATATCTTCTTCCTCATTTTCAATCGTCACAAATCCAAATCCTCTCGCATTGGCCTGAAAGTACCCGATCAGCTTATTTGCCTCTCCTTTCATATACTTTCCAGTCTGCGTCACATGGATCTTCCCTTCAGCTTCCAAGCTTTCCAGCACCTCTTTCAGATCTCCCCTTGCCTCTTTCGGAACTTGCAGGAGCATGGCAATCTCCTTAAACTTCATCGGTACATAAAACTCATCACAAATAAAATCATAAATCAGTTTTTTACGTTTTTCAAATGTATTTCGCATACTTCACTTCCTTTCTCCGTCTGCTTTTGCATCTCACTTTTGAAATGATACTGCAAAAGAATTCTAATACAATATACAAAGAAACACCCTATTTCTAAAAATAGAGTGTTCCATCATCAATCTGTTTCCATTCTCAATTATGCAAATACTTTTAAGTTCAATACTGCTGCAAGAACTAAAAATAAAATTGCCAAAAACTTTGTAGACTTTACAAGGGCTCCTTCCATAGAACGTCCCTTATTCTGTCCCCAGTATGTATCTGCTCCTCCGGCAATTGTCCCAAGGCCTGCTGACTTGCCTTCCTGCAGTAACACGATGATTGTCAATGCGATACAGTCTATTACAAATAAAATAGTTAATACAATTTTTAAAATTTCCATATTCTATACACCTCCTACGGTAAAACCACTAATATATGATACCATAGTTTTTCTCCACTGGCAAGACTTAATTACACACTGTGGAATCCTTTTCCAATAATCTGACTCGTATTGGAAATGAGAATAAATGCATGCGGCTCCTGAATCTTAATATAGTTTCTAAGTTTCACTGCTTCCATACGATTCATAACAGTAAATATAATGTATTTATTGCTTCCGGAAAATGCTCCCTTTGCCTCACAGACTGTCGCACTTCGATTAATCTCATGCGTAATATAATCACAGATTGGCTGCGGATTGTCACAGACAACAGTAAAATACTTGTGAAGATTTAAACTCTCAATAAAGCTGTCTACCATAAACGAACGGATAGACAGACCAAGCAGCGAATACAATCCCGTCTTCACATCAAATACGAAAAAGGCTGCCAGCGTTACAACTACATCCGAAATCATAAGCGCCTGACCAATATCTACACTGGTATACTTCTTTAAGATCATGGCAACAATATCTGTTCCGCCACTTGTCGCACCTACATTAAATAAAAGCGCACTAGCCAAAGCCGGCACCGCTACTGCAAACAGTAATTCCAACATTGGCTGATCTGTCAGCGGTGCATCCATCGGAATGTAACGTTCCAGCGCATCCAATGCAAATGACAGCAGCACACTGCAGTACGTTGTCATAATTCCAAGCTCTTTGCCAAGAAAAATAAATCCGAGTAACAATAGCACCATATTGGCAATAAATGTAAAGTTAGATGCACTCATTACTCCTGTTTTTGCAACCACTACCGAAAGACCTGTAATTCCTCCAAACGTAAAATTATTCGGAAATTTGAAAAAATAAACCCCCACAGCCATCAGCAGCGTTCCAAACGTCAAAATCCAAAAAATCTTGACTTTTCTTCGAAGTTCCATGTTTACTCTTCTCCTGTAACTATATAGATTTTTCAACAGATTTTCCATCTGCAAATTCCTTTAAATTGTACTCCTTATATACTTATAAGTCAATGAATTACAGACATGTATAATTGTATGCAATCTTATCTTTTTTCTTCAAAATACTTCTAATCTTCTTGTAAATATATTTGAAACGAAGTAAAATATAGCATAGTGTTTACAAAAAGGAAGAGAGGATATACTCATGAAAAAAGTTGATTTATTAAACGGACCGATAACTGCTTCTCTCGCCCGGCTTGCATTTCCGATTATGGGCACCTCCTTTATACAAATGGCGTACAATCTAACTGATATGGTCTGGATTGGAGGCATCGGAAGCGGCGCAGTTGCCGCAGTTGGAGCTGCCGGTATGTTTACATGGCTTTTTAATGGCACAATCACGGTTCCAAAGATTGGCGGACAGATTAAAGTAGCTCATGCTCTTGGAGCTGGAGAAACAGAACATGCAGTTCAATATGCCAAAGGAGATCTGCAGATCGGCATTTTCTTTAGTATTTTATTTGGAATCATCAGTGTCTTATTTGCCGAACCACTCATCAGTTTTTACAAACTAAATGACCCTGCGGTAATTGCAGATGCAAAGGCCTATCTTATGATAACAGGCGGACTTGTTATCTTTAATTTTCTAAATCAGATCTTTACCGGACTGATGACTGCTCTTGGAAGCAGTATTGTTACCTTTCGCTCCACAACAGTCGGGCTGGTAATCAATATCATACTTGATCCCCTGCTGATCTACGGAGTCGGACCTCTCCCTAAACTTGGAGTTGCCGGAGCTGCAATTGCAACTGTCTTCGCACAGATTATTGTATTTCTTATGTATATAAGAGCGCTCTCCTCAGAGTCTTTGCTCTTCTCAAATATGCATCTGCTCAAACCGGCATCTATGTCCCATATCATAGAGATGGTAAAGCTCGGTCTTCCTGTAGGTCTTCAGAGTATGCTCTTTTCTATGATTTCCATGACCATCGCCCGTATCGTGGCAGACTATGGAGCAGCCGCCGTAGCTGTACAAAAAGTTGGAGCACAGATTGAAAGTATTGCCTGGATGACTGCCGAAGGATTCGGCTCTGCGGTCAATTCCTTTATTGCCCAAAATCACGGCGCCGGTAAAAAAGAACGTATCCGCAAGGGCTATTTTACTGCTATGACGATCATGCTTCTCTGGGGAACATTCACAAGCGTTGTACTTTTTGTCTTTCCGGAACAGCTTATGCAAATCTTCATTCATGAAGCAGATGTTGTGCCGATTGGAGTAGACTATCTGAAAATACTTGCTGTTTCCGAAGTATTTGCATGCCTGGAAATGACTGCTGCAGGAGCTTTCCAAGGACTTGGAAAATCTATCTTCTCCTCGCTCATCATTATTATTTTTACTGCGCTTCGAATTCCTATGGCATTAGCGCTTTCCGCTACTGCTCTTGGATTAAATGGTGTCTGGTGGAGTATTTCAATTTCCAGCATTATCCGCGGACTTCTTCTTCCTGCTGCATTTGGCTATGTTCTTCATCACTATATGAAATCTGCAGCAAACAATAAATTCATTTAAAACTTTAACTGGATTTTTGTGACAGCTCTTCGCTGCAATAAAATTGAATCACATGGTACATACTAATTCCGAAAAGGAGGAATCAGTATGTACCATTTTTTACCGATAAAAGATATTTTTGCCCGGGAAATTCTTGACTCCCGCGGCAATCCTACGATTGAAGTAGATGTACTTGCCGGAAATGATATTCTCGGACGCGCAGCCGTTCCATCCGGCGCTTCTACAGGACAATTTGAAGCAGTTGAACTGCGGGACGGTGAAAATCGTTACCGTGGTCTTGGTGTACTCCGTGCCGTCGATCACGTCAATTGCGATATTGCAGATGCCCTGGTTGGCATGAATGTTTTCGATCAGAGACAGATTGACGCGCTTCTTCTTCGCCGAGACGGAACTGACAACAAAAGTAATCTTGGTGCCAATGCCATGCTCGGTGTCTCTCTTGCCTGTGCAAGAGCTGCCGCCCAGGCAATAAAACTTCCGCTTTATCGTTATCTTGGCGGAATCAATGCCCATCGGCTTCCTGTTCCAATGATGAACATTTTAAACGGCGGACGTCACGCAGATAATAATATTGATTTTCAGGAATTTATGATCATGCCGACAAAAGCCTGTTCGTTTCATGAATCTCTTCGCATCGGCTCTGAAATTTACCATACGCTGCGAAATCTCTTAAAAGAACAAAATCTTTCTACTGCTGTTGGCGACGAGGGCGGATTTGCTCCGGAACTCTCCAATGCAAAAGCCGTGCTCTCTGTCATAACGGAAGCAATTCGGCGTGCCGGCTATCAACCAAAAGAAGACATCGTAATTGCACTTGATGCAGCGGCCAGTGAACTCTATGACACTTCCTTTCACAAATATATATTTGAAGGAGAAGGACGTGCAAACAATACTAAGATACTCCGTTCTTCTGAAGAAATGATTGAATATTATGAAGAACTTATAAATGAATTTCCTATTGCTTCTATTGAAGATCCTCTGGATGAAGAAGACTGGGATGGATGGGAACTGCTCACGACACGGCTTGGAAATGATGTGCAGCTTGTCGGTGACGATCTCTTTGTTACCAACCGCAAACGGCTGGAACTCGGAATCGGCCGCGGCGCAGCCAACGCAGTTCTAATTAAAGTCAATCAAATCGGAACACTGACAGAGGCAGTTGATGCCATTGAAACCGCCCGTTCCCACGGCTACAAAGCAGTTATTTCTCACCGCTCCGGTGAAACAGAAGATACGTTCATTTCCGATCTTTCCGTCGCATTTAATACCGGACAGATTACCGGCGCTCCATGCCGTTCTGAACGCACTGCAAAATATAATCGCCTTCTTCGCATTGAAGAAGAACTTGACTCTGCCGCAGTATATGATGACCCATTTTTCTGGAAATATGAATAGATAAAATCCGGCAGCTGACAATAAGCAGCTGCCGGACACTCTAAAACATCTTCCCATTCTATAAAGAGTTATCTGTAATTTATTCTGTTACAAGACCTTCTTCTTTCATAACATCAATAACCTGGTGTACATATTTTTCACACAGTTCATCAGTCCCTGCCTCAACCATAACACGCAGCAATGGTTCTGTTCCGCTCTCTCTTACAAGAATACGTCCTTCCTGTCCAAGTGCTTCTTCCACATCCTCAATTGCTTTTACAACAGCCGGATGCGTCTTTGCTGCCGTCTTATCGGACACACGCACATTTTTCAACAGCTGCGGATAAATCTTTACCTCTTCTGTCAGCTTTCCAAGACTCTGTTTCTTCTCAAGAACTGCCTCCATGATCATCAGTGAAGTAAGGATTCCGTCTCCTGTTGTTGCATGTTTGCTGAAAATGATATGTCCGGACTGCTCTCCACCGAGTGAGTAGTTATTCTGAGACATATTCTCATACACATATTTGTCTCCTACCTTTGTCTTCTCATAATCAATTCCTGCCTTATCAAATGCTTTATACAGACCGAGGTTGGACATGACTGTTGTTACTACCGTATCGTGGTTCAGCCTTCCCTGCTCTTTCAGATATTTACCGCATACATAGAGAATCAGATCGCCATCCACAACATTTCCATTCTCATCCACCGCAATACAGCGATCTGCGTCTCCGTCAAATGCAAATCCGATATCCAGGTTTTTTTCTTTCACAAATGCCTGAAGCTGTTCAATATGGGTAGATCCGCAATTCGTATTGATATTGATCCCGTCCGGTTCATTACTGATGACATAAGTTTTCGCTCCCAGAGCATCATAAACACTCTTTGCAATGGCTGATGCACTTCCATTTGCACAATCAAGTCCAACACGTTTTCCCTTAAACGATCTTGTCGCCAAAGAAATCAGCTGCCCGATATAGCGATTACGGCCTGCGGAATAATCTACCGTTCTTCCGATCTCTCCCCGCACAGCAAGCGGAAGTTCTTCTGTCTCCCCATCTAAATAGGCTTCAATTTTCTTTTCAATCTCTGCTTCAATCTTCTGTCCCTGACCATTGATCAGCTTAATTCCATTATCATAATATGGGTTATGGCTTGCAGAAATCATGATACCGCAGTCAAAGTCTTCTGTTCGTGTTACATAAGATACGCTCGGTGTTGTCGTTACATGAAGAAGATATGCATCCGCTCCGGAAGCTGTCAGTCCTGATGCCAATGCATATTCAAACATGTAACTGCTTCTTCGTGTATCTTTTCCTATTACGATCTGTGCCTTATGATCCTGTCCGAAATACCATCCAAGATACCGTCCAATCTTAAATGCATGCTCCACTGTCAGTACTTTGTTGGCTTCCCCGCGAAATCCGTCTGTTCCAAAATATTTCCCCATAATGCTGTCCTCCAGTATGTTCTATTTGAATTATTGTCCGTTTTTTTTGCACAATTATCTTTTTCTATTATATGCTTTTTGACGCAAAAATCAACCTCAAAAAACAATTTTGGTAATTATTTGTCCAAAATCTGCATCACCGCTCTTGCCACTGCAATCCCATTTGCCGACGCCTGCATCAGTCCGCGCGTTACCGATGCCCCGTCTCCGATTGCCCGAAGCCCCGGAAGACTCGTCTGAAAACGATCATCCACAAGTACCTTATTCGAATAGAACTTTACTTCCACCCCATAGAGAAGTGTCTCGTCACTTGCAATTCCCGGCGTTACTTTATCAAGTGCACGAAGCATTTCATCAATGGCCACCATGATCCGATGCGGAAATACAAGAGACAAGTCACCCGGAACTGCATCTTTGAGCGTCGGAACAATATTGTTTCGTAAAAGTCGTTCCTCCGTCGTTCTTCTTCCACGCTTAAAATCTCCATAGCGTTGGAGAAGAATCTTCCCTCCGGACAGCATATTTCCAAGCTGTGCAATGTGCTTTCCATATTCGATCGGTGAACGGAACGGTTTCGTAAAATTCTTTGAAACAAGCAGGGCAAAATTCGTATTATTCGTCTTAAGGTCGCTGGACTTATACGCATGTCCATTGACAACAGCCAAATGGTCATCATAATACTCTGTCGCCACTTCGCCCGATGGATTCGTACAAAATACTCTTACCTTATCATCAAATGTCGGCGTATAATATACAAGTTTTGCCTCGTAAAGCTTCTCGTTGAGTTCTTTCATAATCTCGTCGCGCACTTCTACACGCACCCCTACATCAACAGTTCCATTCTCAGTCTCAATCCCGAGCTTCCTGCATGTGTTGGAAAACCATTCTGATCCTTCTCGCCCGACACCTGCCACGATTTCCGGTGCATAAAAACTATCTCCATGATCTGTTCGTACACCAATGACACGCCCCTTTTCTGTCAAAAGTTCCTCCACCATTGTCAGAAAGCGAATCTCAACTCCTTTTTCTTCCAAATGATGCTGGAGTTTTGTATAAATCTTGTATCCTTCCTCTGTTCCAAGATGACGGATCGGACACTCGATCAGCTTCAAATTCGCCTGGATCGCCTTTGTCCGCAGCCGTTCGATCGCCGCTGCATCATCAATGCCATATATCTTTTTATCTGCTCCAAATTTCAGATAGATTTTATCTGCCTCCCTCAGAAGCTCCTCCGTGTACTCATAACCGAGAATCTCCGGTAAGTTTCCTCCAACATCCGGAGAAAGCGATAATTTCCCATCTGAAAATGCTCCTGCCCCTGCAAATCCTGTTGTAATGGAACAGGGATTACATCCCACACATACCTTTGTTTTTCGCTTCGGACAGTTTCTCTTTTCAATTGACCGTCCTTTTTCAATCATCAGAATACGAAGGTTCGGTTTCTTCTCCATAAGTTCATAAGCGCAAAAAATTCCGGATGGACCTGCCCCTATTATAATTACGTCATAGTTCTGTTTTTCTGTCATAGGTCATACCCCCTCTTCCATAACTTCAATGCATATTACTCTTTTCATTATATCACTTCACACATGAAAAAGTTTCTCTTCTTTTGTAAAATCTTCTTTAAAAGATTATCCTGTACAATAATTCTTATGCATTATATTTTGTATTTTCCCGGAAACTTCAGCTCCTCTGCCAGCTTATTTGTCTCTACAATAAAAATCGGATTCGTAAGTTCATAATCACTGACCTTGACACGAAACCACTGATCCGGTTTCGTAAAAATCCCTGTCACTTCATATTTTATCACTGTTACAAGAAGCCCGTACGCCGCAATCATTCGGTAACGGTTTGTCTGCTGCCCTGTCCTCCAGCTGCGAAATTCCTGCTGCAATACTTCCGCCGCCGCAATGGCTCGTCGAGAAGCATAGCCGCTTACAAGGTTCATCAATTTATCAAAATCGTCTTCCAAAAGGCTCCCCTCCTGAGAAGTCAAAAGCCGGTCCAGAAAATTCAAAAGCGCCTGCGGAAGCGGCATCAGAAACTGTGTATATGATTCTTTTTTCTGTCTGTTCACTATCATTTCCCCCTTCTTTCACTACACAAGTCCATACGCTTCTCATTGTATCATTGCTCCTTCTTTTCCTTCCACCTTCACTGTTCGCTTTCTTTCGACAGGATTTTGCAGCATTCCTTAGTTCTCTCCACACAAAAAGCCCCGGATCAGCAGTATATGAAACTTCACTACTGCCTCTCCGGGGCCATTCTTTTTAATGATGGAATAAACGAATTCCTGTAAATGCCATTGCCATCTGATATTTATTACATGTCTCAATTACATTGTCATCACGGACAGATCCGCCCGGCTGTGCAATGTACTTCACGCCGCTCTTATGCGCCCGCTCAATATTATCGCCAAACGGGAAGAACGCGTCTGAGCCAAGTGCAACGTCCTGCATCTTATCAAGCCATGTACGCTTCTCTTCTCTTGTAAATACTTCCGGTTTTACTTTAAAAATATTTTCCCATGCACCATCAGCCAGTACATCCATATAATCTTCACCGATGTAAAGATCAATTGCGTTATCACGGTCTGCACGTCCAATCTTGTCTACAAACTGAAGACCTAACACCTGTGGGCTCTGACGAAGCCACCAGTTATCTGCTTTTGTTCCTGCAAGGCGTGTACAATGAATACGGGACTGCTGTCCGGCGCCAATACCGATTGCCTGTCCGTCTTTTGCATAGCATACAGAGTTTGACTGTGTATATTTTAATGTAATCATAGCGATCGCAAGATCGATCTTTGCCTGCTCTGTTAATTCTTTATTTTCTGTAACAACATTTGCGAATAATTCTTCATCAATTTTCAGTTCATTTCTTCCCTGTTCAAATGTAATACCGAACACATCTTTATGTTCGATCGGAGCCGGTACATAGTCCGGATCAATCTGGATAATATTGTAATTGCCTTTCTTCTTTGCTTTTAAGATTTCAAGCGCCTCCGGCTCATATCCCGGCGCAATCACGCCGTCAGAAACTTCACGCTTAATAATCTTTGCTGTAGAAACATCACACACATCAGAAAGTGAAATAAAATCTCCGAAAGAAGACATTCTGTCAGCGCCTCTTGCTCTCGCATAAGCACATGCAAGCGGAGAAAGTTCTCCAAGATCATCTACCCAGTAAATTTTAGCTAATGTCTCACTCAGCGGCAGACCAACTGCTGCTCCCGCCGGTGATACATGCTTGAAAGAAGTTGCAGCCGGAAGTCCTGTTGCTTTCTTCAATTCTTTCACAAGCTGCCAGCCATTAAATGCATCCATAAAGTTAATATATCCCGGTCTTCCGTTTAATACCTGAATCGGAAGTTCACGTCCGTCAGACATAAAAATCTTTGACGGCTTCTGATTTGGGTTACATCCATATTTTAATTCTAATTCTTTCATGATTTCAGACTCCTTTGTGATTCTCTATTGAGCTATTTATTTTTATTTACGATTCTTGTCTCGTAAGTTCCTGTTTCAATATCAATATAGCGCACAAATAAAGACACCTTATTATCTTCATTGAGGCTGTTCCATAATGTCTCTGTAAATCCATCGATTTCATCCGGAACTGCGATCAGCTTCGGTTCTCCCTCAAAGCTTGGAAGCGAATTTCCGTCACATTTGTATGTGTGGATAAAATGTCCCTCTCCTGCCTTCGGATTCTCATAAGCAAATGTATAGCGGTTACATCCATCCGGACATCCGTTATTGCTCTTTAAAATTGACATTGCATAGTTATATTTTCCATTCTCAATATGCATAATCCCTGAAATACGAGGTGTATAGTTCGGAGCATCCGGTTCAAAT
This sequence comes from Coprococcus sp. AF21-14LB, assembly GCF_003458885.1. NCBI lineage: Bacteria > Bacillati > Bacillota > Clostridia > Lachnospirales > Lachnospiraceae > Coprococcus > Coprococcus sp. AF21-14LB. The sequence goes on from NZ_QRVX01000002.1 coordinate 64,977, forward strand.
TCTCTTGTACGCAAAGACTGTTCAAATGTAAGCTGTTTGTCCATTCCTTCATAAATCGTATCCGTCTGATCTCCATTCGTCACGATTGTCTTATTGCCAAGTACTCTGACCGGTGCATAAATGATCAGACTTGGATCTGTCAGTTTTGATTCATCAAATGCCTGTGTGCGGATTCCTGCACCTTCTTCTACAAAAACACGATTTCTGCTGTTTTCACTTCTTCCCATAATAAAATATGCTGTCACTGCCTTCTTGCCGTCAGCACTTTTACCAATGATGATTCCTCTTCCCGGATAGGAATTTCCCTGTAATTCTTTTTCAATTGAAAGCATTTCCATGAGTGTTTCTCCTTTGACATCTCTTTTCTCATACATTAACAGTAACAAATCGTCTGAATTCCCCGACCGTCTCTCCTACAAAATAAAAAACGCCTGGGACGCAAACTATTTGCAGCCCAGACGGTCGGCATCTTTCCCTTATACTTCCTGTGGTCAATTCCACTTCCGTCAGTCATATAAGTAAGTTTAGTGTAGCATCGGACGGGAAAAATGTCAACCTGCCTGAACACAAATTTCTTTTTTAATCAGATTTCATCAAGATTTGATTTTTTATAAAACTTCTTTATAAGAAGCTCTTTTCTCCAACGCCTCTGTGAGTTCTGCCATGCGGCTCACATCTCCAATCAGAATGACACCGCAAAGACGATTATTCAAGAAATACAGCTTCTGATAATGTTTCTTGCCCATATCCTTAAATTCTACTGTCTTATAGATCAGGTTCGGATTCTTTCCGTTATCTCCTGCTGCAAATAGCGCTGTCTTCATGCCGTGGAAGCTAAGTCCGGAAGATACTTCCTGATAAACCAGTTCATCTCCTGCCGCATTGGCGCCTGCGATTCTTCCCTGTTCACTTGCCTCCGGCCAGATTGCATAATTGATTCCTTCAAATTCTGCACAGTCTCCACACGCATAAATGTCTGCAGCGCTTGTCTCCATCCGCTCATTTACTACAACAGCTTTTTCTGTCTTCACGCCTGATTTCTCCAGCACAGCTGCATTGGCTCTTACACCTGCAGAAACGATCACAAGTTCTGCCGGGAACTCTCTTCCATCAGCAAGAAGTACAGAAGATACCTGATCCTCTCCTGTAAATTCCACCACCTGTACACCTGTGTGAATATCTATTCCCTGCTCTTTCGCAATCTTTTTCAGAAGTTCTGCTGCCGGTTCATCCAGCTGCCTTCCCATAAGCATCGGAGCTGCTTCCAATACCGTTACGTCACATTTGGATTTCTTCAATTCCCAGGCAGCCTCAAGTCCCAGCACACCGCCACCGATCACAACGACATGCTTTACAGACGGAAGCATTGTTTCAATCTCTTTTACATCTTTCAGACCGCGAATGGCAACAACGCCTTTCTTCCCGGCTCCATTGATTGGCGGAACAAAGCATCTTGCGCCTGCTGCATAGATTAACTTTGTATAAAGGAACTGACTTCCATCCTCCAGGATTACGGTATGTGTCTCCGGCTGAATTTCTGTCACTTCTTTGCCAAGTACAAGCTGAATATGATTTTCTTCGTACCAGGATGCATCCTGCACTGCAATCTGCTCTTCATCCAACTCTGCCATAATGGATTTTGTCAGCATCGGACGATGATAAGTACGGTACGGTTCTTCTGAAACCATCACGATATCACCTGTCTTGTCCCGTTCCCGGATTGCCGCAGCCGCCTGTAATCCCGCAATTCCATTTCCGAGAATCACATAGCAGTTTTTCGTATCATTGCGGAATGTGTTTTCTTCCACCTCTACTGAAACAAAATTCTCCTTGCCAACACCGCATACCGGGCATACTTCAATAGAAGAATCAAAAATTTCTCCGCAGACAAGGCATTTTACAAGTGTCCTTGCACCTGATTTCTTTCTTGGATTTTCTTTTTTCTGAAGCAGGCATCCGAAATTATATCCATAATCAAAGGCATCCATAAGGTTCTCTTCACCTGGTTTAAATTTCACCCGGAACCCTTCTGTCACATTCATTCGAAGCTGTTTCAAACGTTCCACGATATGAGGAACTCCTTCTCCGCTCCAACCGTAGCTTCCAAACGCGCTCGCCAGTTTACCGCCATGAGTTCCTGCAAAGATAGATGTTGTCAGATCCCAGATTGGTTTCAGCGCCTCTCCGACAATCGTCGGTGTACCAAATAAAATACCGTCTGCAAATCCAAGCTCTTCCAACACTTTCGCCTGGTCTGCCTCTACCATATCATAACTTCTTACATCAATCTCTCCACTGGCTTTGATTCCCTCTGCAATTTTCTCTGCCAGCATTTTTGTATAACCATATGCACTTACATACGGGATAATAACTGTTTTCTTCGGATTCGGATTTACAACTGTACACCATTCCTCATAAATATCAAGCAGCTCCGGAATATGACTGTCAAGTACCGGTCCATGTCCGGTGCAGATCATAGTTACGTCTAATTCGCGCACCCGTGCAAGCGCTTTTAACATAAATGGTTTAAATGGTCCGATGATGCAGTCAAAGTAATATTTTGTTGCGCGCATATACCCTTCTTCGTCTGTCACTTTACTTCTCAGCACATCATGGAAGCCGTAGTGAGAACCAAAGGAATCACAAGTAACAAGAATCTGCTCTTCTTCTATATAAGTATACATTGTGTCCGGCCAGTGAAGATTCGGTACACACAGAAACTTCAATGTCTTGTCCCCAATCTTTAATTCCTGGTTGTCTTTGACAATAATGGATGTAAATTCTCCATTCACAATTTCTTTTAAGAAATTAATCGCACATCCGGTTCCGATGATTTTCAATCCCGGATTGATTTCCAAAAGACGCTCTACACTTCCGGCATGATCCGGTTCTGTATGATTGACAACAATATAATCAATCTGATCGATCTCTGTAATCTCTTTTAATTTCTCCAGATATTCATCAAAGAATTTTGCTTTTGCCGTCTCAAATAAAATTGTTTTATCACCGGCTTTTAATACATATGAATTGTAAGAAGTACCAAATTCCGTATACATAATAATATCAAATACTCGCAGTGTATCGTCTACAATTCCTGTCCAGTAAAAATTTTTTCTTAATTCTAAGCTTCTCATGCGATTCCTCCTATTCGCTGCATCTTATAATGTTGTTTATTATGAGTAGTGTAACCACTCTTGTCAATATAAACTCTTTCTTTTTATGTATTTCACAAGTGCAATCTCCTCTGCATATCAGAGCTTTGTTTTATTAAACAATTCCCTGAACTGCCGCACGCCCGCTCTCAATGACCGGTGACATGCGAAACCGCAGCGTTTTATACTTTTGCACATAAACATTCTGGATCCATATTTTTGTTCCGCCGTCCTGTAATACAGTAAATTCTTCTATCTTTAGTCTTTTGACTGAACTTTCTCCGGCAACTCTTGCCGTCATCTCCACACGCGAAGCTCCTCACCAGTGGCATACCTCTTCTTTCACGATCAGATAATTCTTGCCACTTTTCTTCATATACGCCCGCAGGTCTTTGTCTATTTCTATTCTCATAGAATCTACTGCACTCCATTCTTCTCACAGATATCTTTCAGACAACATTTATCGCAATAAGGTTTCGTCCGCGCTGTACAGACTGCCCTTCCATGATATACAAGCCGATGACAAAAATCACTTCCTTCTTCCGGCGGAACAATCTTCCAAAGCGCCATCTCTACTTTCTTTGGCTCTTTTATCTGATCCACCAGTCCAATGCGGTTTACAAGTCTTATACAGTGTGTATCTGTTACAATGGCCGGCTTGTGGAACACATCTCCCATAATCAGATTGGCGCTCTTTCTTCCCACACCCGGAAGCTTCATCAGATCATCAAACTGATCCGGGATCTTTCCCCCGAAATCATCTCGCAGCATCCTCATGCATGCGCTGATATCCCGTGCCTTACTCTTTCCAAGTCCACACGGTTTCACAATTGCTTCAATCTCTTCCGGCGATGCATCAGCCAGCGCCTCAATGGATGGATATTTGGCAAACAGCTTTTCTACAATAATATTTACCCGTTCGTCTGTGCACTGGGCAGCAAGCCTTACACTGACAAGCAGCTTCCATGCCTCATCATAATCAAGCGTACAGTCTGCATCCGGATATTCTTCTGCCAAACGCCGGATCACTTCTAATGTTTTCTCCTGTAATGTCATATATTTTCTCCTGTTGTTTCCTTAATATAAATAGAATCTTCAAATACACGATCCTATACATTGATGGTATACTGTTTTTCTTTGAAAAGCAAGCCTGTTCTTCTATCAAATTCATTCATTTTTCCCGCCACAGTTTGTATGCTTCATGGTATAATAGGAATAAATGAACTGAAAGGAGTTTTACTCAATTATGAAAGTATTTATCAGTGCTGATATCGAAGGAACCGCATTTACTATGAACTGGCCGGCTACCAATATCGGCGGCCATGATTACGAAAGAAGCCGCCAGGAAATGACCGAAGAAGTTCTTGCCGCAGCAGAAGGCGCCCACGCTGCCGGAGCTGACCTTGTAGTCATCAAAGACGCCCACGCTTCTGCTACCAATATTTATGCAGAACAGATGCCGGAGTATGTACAGCTGATCCGCGGCTGGAGCCGGGAACCACGAAAGATGATCGAAGGACTGGACGAGACTTTTGACGCAGCATTTTTTATAGGTTACCACAGCGCTGCCGGACTGGACGGCAATGTACTGAGCCACACAATTAACGGCTCCGTCATTCACTCTATCCGCGTAAACGGCACACCTGCTTCAGAATTTATGATCTATAGTATGCTTGCTTCCTACTATGGCGTTCCAAGTGTACTCCTGACCGGTGATAAAGCGCTTTGTGAATTTGGCAAAGAATTTTGCCCGGATCTGACAACGGTTGCTGTCAAGGAAGATGTTGGGGGCCGCTCCCAGTCACTAAGTCCAGCCCTTGTGAAGCGCCGCATCCGCGAAGCAGCCACTCAGGCGCTTCAAGGAAATCTGAAACAATGTCTGATCGATCTCCCGGAATATTTTGAGGTTGAAGTCACCTACAAAGACCACAATATTGCCTATTCCAGAAGTTTCTATCCGGGCGCTTCTCTGATCAACCCGACTACCGTAGGTTTTGCATCAGATGACTGGTATGAAGTGAACCGTTTTCTTCTGTTTGTAATCTAGCGGCCCTAAACGCATTTTGGCTAAAAAGATACTTTTTGCTCTTTTAACTGTATTTTTTTAGTCAAAATGCACAAATATGAATTTTACTCTTTCCTTTTTGGCTTTTTTCGCTATAATGTATGATAGCGAGAAAAAAGTCAACTTACAGAAACTTGATTTTTTTATGAAAATATAAGGAGGATTCACGTATGTCACAGAGAAAAGACATTCACAAAGTACTTATCATTGGCTCCGGTCCAATCATTATCGGACAGGCCTGCGAATTTGATTATTCCGGAACACAGGCATGTAAAGCCCTTCGTAAACTGGGGTATGAAATCGTATTAGTAAACTCCAACCCTGCAACTATTATGACAGACCCTGAAACAGCAGACGTTACTTATATTGAACCATTAAATGTAGAGCGTCTCGAACAGATTATTGCTAAAGAACGTCCGGATGCCCTGCTCCCGAATCTTGGAGGACAGTCTGGGCTTAATCTTTGTTCAGAACTTGCTGCAGCAGGTGTTTTAGATAAATATAATGTACAGGTAATCGGTGTTCAGGTAGACGCTATTGAGCGTGGAGAAGACCGTATCGAATTTAAGAAAGCAATGGACAAGCTTGGTGTAGAAATGGCACGAAGCGAAGTTGCCTATTCCGTAGAAGAGGCTTTAAAGATTGCTGATGAACTTGGTTATCCTGTTGTTCTTCGTCCTGCATATACAATGGGCGGCGCCGGCGGCGGACTTGTATATAATAAGGAAGAGTTAAAAACAGTTTGTGCCCGCGGTCTTCAGGCCAGCCTTGTCGGACAGGTTCTTGTAGAGGAATCCATTCTCGGATGGGAAGAACTTGAACTTGAAGTTGTTCGTGACAAAGACAATAATATCATTACTGTCTGCTTTATCGAAAACATCGACCCTCTTGGTGTTCACACAGGGGATTCTTTTTGTTCTGCACCAATGCTTACTATTTCAGAAGAGGTTCAGAAACGTCTTCAGGAAAAATCTTATAAAATCGTTGAGTCTGTTCAGGTCATTGGCGGTACAAATGTTCAGTGGGCACATGATCCAAAGACAGACCGTGATATCGTAATCGAAATCAACCCTCGTACATCCCGTTCTTCTGCTCTTGCATCAAAAGCAACCGGATTCCCAATCGCACTTGTATCCGCTATGCTTGCAACAGGTCTGACTTTAAAAGACATTCCTTGCGGAAAATACGGCACACTTGATAAATATGTTCCGGACGGAGACTATGTTGTAATCAAGTTCGCACGTTGGGCATTTGAAAAATTCAAAGGTGTTGAAGACAAACTTGGTACTCAGATGAGAGCCGTTGGTGAAGTTATGAGTATCGGTAAAACATATAAAGAAGCATTCCAGAAAGCAATCCGCAGTCTTGAAACAGGTCGCTACGGTCTTGGAAATGCAAAAGATCTCCGTCAAAAGACAAAAGAACAGCTTCTGAAAATGCTCATCACTCCATCAAGTGAGCGTCACTTCATTATGTATGAGGCGCTTCGCAAAGGTGCAACTGTAGAAGAACTTCACGAAATCACAAAAGTAAAAGCTTACTTCATTGAGCAGATGAAAGAGCTTGTAGAAGAAGAAACTGCATTAGAAGCACACAAAGGCAGCCTGCCGTCTGACGAAATGCTCGTTGCTGCCAAGAAAGACGGTTTCTCGGACAAATATTTAAGCCAGGTATTGGAGATTCCGGAAGAAGAAATCCGCAATCACCGTATTGAAATCGGCGTAGAAGAAGCATGGGAAGGCGTACATGTAAGCGGTACAGAAGACAGCGCATACTACTACTCTACTTACAATGCAGAAGATAAGAATCCTGTCAAGACAGGTAAACCAAAAATCATGATTCTTGGCGGCGGACCAAACCGTATCGGACAGGGTATCGAATTTGACTACTGCTGCGTACACGCTTCTATGGCGCTCAAGAAACTCGGTTTTGAAACAATTATCGTAAACTGCAACCCGGAAACCGTTTCCACAGATTACGATACTTCTGATAAATTGTATTTCGAGCCACTGACATTGGAAGATGTATTAAGTATTTACAAGAAAGAAAAACCTCTCGGTGTAATCGCTCAGTTCGGTGGACAGACACCATTAAACCTTGCTGCAGAGCTTGAGAAAAATGGCGTAAAGATTCTTGGAACTTCTCCATCTGTCATTGACCTTGCTGAAGACCGTGATCTCTTCCGTGAAATGATGGAAAAACTGGAAATCCCGATGCCGGAGTCAGGAATGGCTACTACAGTAGAAGAAGCCCTTGAAATCGCTTCTAAGATTGGATATCCGGTTATGGTTCGTCCTTCCTACGTTCTTGGCGGACGCGGAATGGAAGTCGTATACGATGATGACGCTATGGTAAACTACATGAAAGCTGCTGTTGGCGTGACACCGGATCGTCCAATCCTGATTGACCGTTTCTTAAATCACGCATTAGAATGTGAAGCAGATGCCATCAGCGATGGAACACACGCATTTGTTCCGGCTGTCATGGAGCACATTGAGCTTGCCGGTGTACATTCCGGAGACTCTGCATGTATCATTCCATCTGCACATATCTCTGAAGAAAATGTAAAAACAATTAAAGAATATACAAAGAAAATTGCTGAAGAGATGCATGTCAAAGGACTTATGAACATGCAGTACGCAATTGAGAACGGAAAGGTATATGTACTTGAAGCAAATCCTCGTGCGTCCCGTACAGTACCGCTTGTTTCCAAAGTATGCAACATCCGCATGGTTCCGATCGCAACAGATATCATTACTTCTGAACTGACAGGCCGTCCATCACCGGTACCGGCTCTGAAAGAACAGGTGATTCCATACTACGGTGTGAAAGAAGCGGTCTTCCCATTCAACATGTTCCAGGAAGTAGACCCGGTACTTGGACCGGAAATGCGCTCTACCGGTGAAGTATTAGGATTATCTCCTTCTTACGGTGAAGCATTCTTCAAAGCACAGGAAGCAACACAGTCCAAGCTGCCGCTTGGCGGAACTGTTCTGATTTCTGTAAACCGCAAAGATAAAGCAGAAGTTGTGGAAGTTGCAAAGAAATTTGCAGATAACGGCTTCAAGATCGTAGCAACAGAAGGTACTTGCGAACTGATCCGTTCTGCCGGAATCGAAGCAGAACGAGTTCTGAAGTTAACAGAAGGACGTCCGAACATCCTTGACTTAATTACAAATAACAAAATTCAGCTGATCATCAACTCTCCTGTCGGAAAAGACAGCGTCAACGATGACAGTTACCTGAGAAAAGCTGCAATCAAAGCAAAAGTTCCTTACATGACAACAATCGCTGCCGCAAAAGCAACTGCAAGCGGAATCCATCACGTACTGAAACACGGCGATGAAGATGTCAAATCTCTTCAGGAACTGCACAGCGAAATTCATGACAAATAAATCGCTTTAAAAAGAGAACCACAGCCAGGCAAGAAACTGCCCTGCTGTGGTTCATTTATTTTCTGTCAATGACAATAAGCGGAACATACATTTCATCTTCTGATAATCCTGCATGGACTCCAATAAAGAAATCTTTTTCCTCCGAAGAATTAAAAATTGTCACATCATCAATCCCTACTGCCAGATAATCTCCAATTGTGTCTGCAAATCGTTCATGCATCACATCCGGACCGAATAATCTGCTTTTGATCACTTCTTCTTTTGTATACAAATAAAACTTTTCTCCAAAGCACTTTCGGAATTCTGCTTCAAATTGCTCCTCCATTCCTTCTTTCACATAGCACGCCAGCGACCGAGGCTCAATAGAAGGCATCCGCTCAAGACACTCCATAATAGCAGGATATTCTGTCAGAGATTCATTCCTTGTATCTAAAAGTCCATGATCTGCTGTCACAAAAATTAATGTGTCTTTCAACTCTTCTGAAAGTTTCTCCAACTCCCGGTTGATAAGAGTCACCCAGGCTTTCGCCGACTCAGAACCACAGCCGCACTCATGCATCGTATGATCCGGCTCCGGCCAGTAGGCATAGATATAATTTTGTTCCTCTTTACTGCATAAGTCACGCACTCCCTGAAGCAATTCGTCAAATGTATCTATAGGATAATCTCCAAAAGGCGATACGGTATATGCTTTTGCCGGAGAGGCTTTTCTGATCTTATCTCCTACTTTCTCGTATGACTGATATTTTCTTGAAACAAACTCTTCTGACGCAACTGTCCCATCTTCTTTCCGATTCGTAAAAACTGCTACATTATCTCCTACCTCCGGAAAATACAGCGTCCATCCAAGCCAATTATGCTCTGCCGGAGCAATTCCGCTGTCAAATGTAGTTGTTGCAGCCACCGTTGTCGGTGGAAATACAGAAGTGATCCTATTTCTCATATGCTGCCGCAAAAAACTGTCTTTTTCCAAATGCTGTTCCAAAATACTGCTTCCCATACCATCCATAACCATCAATACGATATGGCGATAGGAACCTTTCAAAAACTCCTCTGCCTCGGAAAGGGGTTTATAGTGATACTCCGCTCCATAATACTTTAAAATCGAATTCATCAAATTCAAAATACTATGTTCATAATCCGGTACTACAATTTTCATATTTCCGCTCTCCTTCCTGTCAAAAACTATACTGACCTTTCTCTCCATAAAATGTTGTTCCTATTATAGCACTTTCTAATTTCCTTTCCAACAATAACCAAGTAAGATTTTCTTCACTCTAAAAAAGCAAAAAAGAAATGATATTCCATCATTCCTTCTTTGCTTTCACATGTTGTATCAGATAAAAGTTATTTTGCCCCTGCCGTTCTGCTGACTGCAATACTCAATTGCCTGCTGTCATGATATGGTCTTACTAAGAAATAGATAAATCCAATTACCAGAATCATTGCTGCGATCATTCCTGCTCCGAAAGCTCCTCCTGCTGCAAACGTGCCGATCTGATATACACAAAGAGATACTGCATAAGCCAACAATGTCTGATATCCAATAGCAAACCAGAACCATTTTGCATTGTTCATCTCTCTTTTAATTGCTCCCATTGCTGCAAAGCACGGTGCACAAAGCAGATTAAACACAAGGAAAGAATATGCTGCTGCCGCTGTCAGACTTCCTGCAAGCTGTCCCCAGATTTCTATTCCATTCTCTGCATTTACTTCTGCAAATCCAAAAAGAACACCAAATGTTCCCACAACATTTTCTTTTGCAATCAGTCCTGTCACAGCCGCAACTGCCATCTTCCAGTCTCCCCATCCAAGCGGCGCAAAAAGAGGCGCGATCACGCTTCCAATCATTGCCAGAATACTGTGGTTCAACTGTTCTGCTTCTAACATACGGAAGCTTCCATCAATCCAGCCAAAACTCATCAGGAACCAGAGCGCAATCGTTGATAGCAGAATGATAGTTCCTGCTTTCTTAATAAAAGAAGAGCCTCGTTCCCACATGCTGCGTGCCACATTTCCCACTGTCGGCATATGGTATGCCGGAAGTTCCATAACAAACGGCGCCGGTTCCCCTGCAAACATTTTTGTTTTTTTCAATATAATTCCAGAACAAACAACTGCAGCAATTCCAACAAAATATGCACTCGGCGCAACCCACCATGCACCGCCGAACAGCGCACCGGCAATCAATGCAATAATCGGCAGCTTTGCCCCGCACGGAATGAATGTCGTTGTCATAATCGTCATTTTCCGGTCACGATCATTTTCAATTGTTCTGGAAGCCATGATTCCGGGTACGCCGCAGCCACTTCCGATCAGCATTGGAATAAATGATTTCCCGGAAAGTCCGAATTTACGGAAGATTCTGTCCATAATAAATGCCACTCGCGCCATATAGCCGCACGCTTCCAGAAATCCAAGAAAAGCAAACAGTACAAGCATCTGCGGAACAAATCCAAGCACAGCTCCGACACCTGCAACAATTCCGTCAAGAATCAGACTTTGCAGCCAGCCGGCACATCCAATTGCTGTCAACCCTGATGCAACAAGTGCCGGAATTCCAGGAATAAACATAGAATCGATTCCAAATAAATGCCATCCTTCTCCAAACACTCCGTCATTCGCCCAATCCGTTGCCCACGTTCCAATGGTAGATACCGATATATAATACACAAGCGTCATAACAATAGCAAAAATCGGTAATGCTAACCATCTGTTCGTAACGATTCGATCGATCTTATCAGATGTCGTCAACTTCTGATCACGATTTTTCCGGCAGCATGATCCGATTACAGAAGAGATAAACAGATAACGTTCGTTTGTAATAATACTTTCTGTATCATCCTCCATCCTTTTTTCAATCTGATCTATTTCCTCCGAAACATCCGGTAAGGCAGATCCTAATTGCGTTTGAATCTTATCATCCTGTTCCAGCAATTTAATCGCAAAGAACCTCTCCTGTTCCTCCGGAACACTTCCTCGGATCTTACCTTCTATCACGTCTAAAACTTGCTCTACTTCTGTACAAAACTTGTGTACCGGCGGCTTTTTGTAATGATTTCCCGCCGCAGCTACTGCTTTTTCTGCCGCTTTGCGTATTCCGGTTCCTTTTAAAGCAGAAATCTCTATGACTTCACAGCCAAGTTCTTTTCCTAATTTTGCAGTATCAATCTGATCTCCGTTTTTTTCCACAAGATCCATCATATTAACCGCCATCACAACCGGAATTCCAAGTTCCATTAGCTGAGTGGATAAATACAGATTCCGTTCAATATTTGTCCCATCTACAATGTTTAAAATAGCATCCGGACGTTCTGAAATCAGATAATTTCTTGCCACAACCTCTTCCAATGTATAGGGTGAAAGGGAATAAATTCCCGGAAGATCCATAATCACTACATCTTTATGCCCCTTTAATTTTCCCTCTTTTTTCTCAACCGTTACTCCCGGCCAGTTTCCGACAAATTGATTTGAACCTGTTAATGCATTAAACAGCGTTGTTTTTCCGGAATTAGGATTACCCGCTAACGCAATCTTTATTGCCATCTCTCTCGCTTCCTTTCTTACTATTTCTATGATTATTTTTATTAGCTTTAACTAACCTTTGTTTAAAAAAATATACTATTCTACCAGAATCATTTCCGCATCTGCTTTTCGAATTGACAGCTCATAACCACGTACGGTAACTTCCACCGGATCTCCAAGCGGAGCTACTTTTCTCACAAAAATATCCACACCTTTCGTAATTCCCATATCCATGATCCGCCTTCTTGTCGGACCCTCTCCGGTTAGTTTCACAACCTTCGCGCTTTTGCCACAAGGTATCTCCCGCAATGTTTTCATAACAGATATCCTCCTTATCTCATCTCAACCATAATTTTATTCGCCATATCCTTACCGATTGCCACTCTTGACTGTTTCACATTGACAATTAGGTTCCCACTTATTTCCGATATCACTTCCACATTTCCGCCAATCACAAATCCAAGATTTTCGAGAAACCGTTTTGTCTCTTCTTTCCCGCCAACCTGCGGATCACATTTGCTTCGCCCGGTTTTACCATTGATAAAGGCATCATATTTCATCTTCTTTCTTTATGATCTTTTCTTTATTTCTTTAGTTAGTATATACTAATTATAGTTAGTTGTCAATAATTTTTCTTCTTTTTGCATTTTCAATTTTGGAGTAAATAAAAAAACTTTGGACCACTAACGCTGCACTCTAATGTCTTGCCGTGATCCAAAGCTTTCTCGATTCCTTATAATCTTATTTTATTTTGCTTCCGGATATTCATTACAAAGAAGACGATACGGAGCCTCGTCTTCCTCTATTTGAGGGAAACGTCCTACTTCTTCATAAAAACGATTGTCCGTGTTATCATCATTGCACATGGAAACTTCACCGATTAGAACGTCTCCTGTTCCTTCCTTCACATCAAAATCATGGTACTGGTGCGGCCACAGTGTAATACTCTCTCCCGGCCGCAGTTCTACTCCTGTTCCGGCCTTTACATAATAAGAACGCCCGTCTGAATTTACAAGCACATCGCTGTCATCAAAGCTTCCGTCTCCTTTATCATTGTAAAGATGGATAATCAGGATACCACCTCCGCGATTAATGATATCTTCGGATTTTTTCCAATGGAAATGCATTGGTGAATGCTGCCCTTCTTTCAACATCAAAAGCTTCTCTGCATATACCTTTTTATATTTCGGATTATTCTGATTGCCATTTCGGATTGTGACAAGTGCAAATCCAACTTTGTCAAAATCCCCAAGCCCATAATCTGTAATATCCCACCCGAGCATATTATCCCTGATCTCATCATACTCATGTGATTTCGTCTCCCACTCGTCCGGTGTCCAGTTACAAAACGGCGGCAATACAAATCCATGTTGCTCTGCCAACTGTTCCATTTCTCTGATACATTGATTGATCTTTGATCGTTTCATGTCATCCCCTCCAAACGTTATATTGATTCAAACACTATCCGGAATGTCTTGATCTCATATGGCCGGAATGTAATCTCTGCTGCCTGTCCTAAAAGCGGAATTTCTCTTTCATTGACTTCCATCAGATTACATTCGTACAGATTGCTGATCTTTCTTCCGAACAGAAGCTCTGTCTTTGTAAATCGATTTTTATTTTCATACATGCGCAAAATAAACCCATTCCCGTCTTCTGCCCGCTTTATCACTTCGACAAAACAATTGTCTGCATTGCATGTAAGAAAGCTTTGTGCACATGGTTCTTTCCAGTCCGGATATGCATTTTCCGCAGAACCTCTCTTAAGCGCAACAACTGGCGGCACATTCAAATTATACGCCTGTTCAACCGTCTTTGCATCCTGCCATCTTCCCGCATGCGGATAAATAGAATATGTAAAATCATGCTCACCGATATCGGCATTCTCATTCGGATATGTTCCCGCTTTGATGAGCGTCATGGACAAATTACCTTCCTTAATCCCATATCCATATTTGCAGTCATTTAGCAGACTGATTCCATTGTTATCTTCCGACAGATCTGCCCAGCGATGTCCGCAAGCTTCAAATTTGGCGCTGTCCCAACTGTGATTGTTTGTCGTTTCACGTTCCACATTTCCAAATTGTACTTCATAAGCTGCCTTCGCTGTATTCATCTCTACCGGGAAATTTACTCTCAGAAGCACATGATGTTCTTTCCAGTCTGCATGCGTTTCAAAATCAATCCGCGGAAGATCATGATACAAATGTACCCTCTGTGTTACAACAGAATCCACAAACTGTTTCTGAATCTCCAGCGTTCTCCTGACCGGACCGTCTTCCAGCAGCTTTACATCGGAAACGGTATCTGCTGCATAAGGCTTCTTTTGATAATAAACATCAATATCCCAATTATCCCATTTCATTGGTCGGTCTTCATATGCCATCAGCTCATTTCCCTTACGGCCTTCCTGAATAAATTCTTTTCCTGTTTCTTTCTCTTCTAACGAAATAATCTCAAGCGACGCATTGAACTGAACACGGTAAAACCGATTCTCAAATGTGTAGATTTCTTTCTCATCCGCTGTGCATCCTATTTGCGGAGATACAGTATCAGCTCCATCACTTCCATCTACATAGTAAAACACTTTGTATCCCATCGCAGGAATTCCTTCTGCATAAAATGCGATTCTGCCATCTGATAGGCGCTGCATCGGAAGTTCCCGGCTGTCTTCTTCCACAATTTTTTTAATCGCAGTATGTTCCAATCCTTCGACAATTATCACATCACTGCGATCATATCCTTTTGTCTGGTAAACAACGATCGCATTTTCTTTTGTACGGAGCTTAGCTGCACCAGTATCCGCAAGTCGGCAAAGCGCTTTCCTTCCATTTTGATAAATTTCTTCATATTCCCGGTCTGTCTGCTTATAAACCTCGCCGATACAGGTGCCAGGCAAAATATCATGGAACTGATTCAGCATTAGAATTTCCCAACCGCGCTCAATTACTGCCTGAGGATAATCTGCCCCCTGCTCGTCCAACATAGATGCAAGCGTCTCAATCTGTTCATAGAGTGTCTCATTTTTCCGGTTAAACCATTTATTTTTCGCCATCGAGGTCAGTGTTCCGCGATGATATTCAAAATACAGTTCCCCGTTCCATCTTGGCATCTGCGGATGCGCGGACAGCTTTTCATATGTCCGGTCAAAAAAATCCTCCTCCCGTTCAAGGACAAGCCGCGGCAGTCCGGGCATACCATACTGCAGACGTTTCGCCTCTTCCAGCATTTCCTTTGTCGGACCACCCCCACCATCTCCATATCCGTACAGCATCATTGTATTTTCTGTGAGATCTCTGTTTTTAAATCGTTTAAATGTGCCAAGTGTCATACTCGGATCAATGATTCCTGTGTAAGTTGTTGTATTTCTTACATCGGAATACGGACTGACATACTTTTGTATAATATCAAAATCACAGGCGGTCGGCATAAAGACAAATACCTCACTTCCGTCCATTCCCTTCCAGAAAAACGTATCATTCGGAAGCTGATTATATTGATTCCATGAAATTTTTGTCGTCATAAAATACGAAATCCCGGAGCGCTTTAAAATCTGCGGAAGCGCCGCCGAATATCCAAACGCATCCGGAAGCCAGAGCGATTTGCTGGAAACACCGAATTCTTCACGGAAATATTTCTGTCCTTTCATAATCTGGCGCACAAGCGATTCTCCTCCGGTCACGTTGCAGTCTGCCTCAAGCCACATTGCTCCATCGGCTTCCCAGCGTCCTTCCAGAATCCTCTGACGGATCTTTTCATATACCTCAGGCGCCTGCTCTTTTACAAACTGATACAAAATCGGCTGACTTGACATAAATTTATAATCCGGATACTGTTCCATCAACCGCAGTACTGTCGAAAAACTGCGAAGCGCCTTCTCTCTTGTCTGGGAAACCGTCCATAGCCACGCAATATCAATGTGCGTATGCCCAACCGCACTGACAATCGGTGCATCTTCGTCAATCTTCGTATAAAATTCTTCCCGCAAAATCTTTTCTGCTTCCCGAAGTGACTCATAAAATGATTTGCTATACGCTTTTCTAAGATCTATTACATCTGCGGCACGACCGAGTTTTGTCAAAATCCGCCTCGTATTATCCTCATCATCATTTCTGAGAAGTCTTGCTGTCTGCAGCGGAACTAGAAAGTCATAATAACATTTTTCTATCTGGTCATCGATCACAAAGAGATTACTGTGGAAAATAAGTTCGCCCGGCTCAAGGCCACTGTAGATCAACATCGCAATCTCATATGTATCGCCTGCCTGTGCTTTCTGTGCAATAGTTACCTCTCTGTGATTCACATCGACTCCCTGCACAAGCTCTCCATTGATATAGAAAAGTACTTGTGGATTTGTAGCATCCCAATGTCCTTCCCTTCCGGATCGCACTTCCATTTCCACATGTCTTTGATCCATTTCCTCCGGGATGGTTACCGTTGTTCTGATCCATCTATGGGCATCAAGTGCATTCCACGGTGTTTCAATCTCGTATTCCTTCCATTCTGATATGTCACACCGCTCTCCATGCTCCAGTTTTCCTTCATACATCTTATATCGACTGACCGGAATCGAAATCGGATGCCGAAGCAGACCAATATCTTTCACAATCCGTTCGATCCTTTGCAGCTCAAATTGCATACTCATGCTGTCACCTTCTTTTCTCATGCTATAAGTGAATTTTACCAAATCGAAGATATAATGTCCATTTTACTTTATGTATTTTTCATTAAAAAGACACACAGCGCCTTCGATAAAAGTGCCGTGTGTCTTTTCTTTTTCTGTTTTTAATTGTCCCGCTATACTTCTTTCTTCCAAAGCCCATGAAGATTACAATATTCATAAGCTGCGATCAGCTTTTCATGCTCTGTCAGAATAAATTCTGCATGTGGTTTTCCGCCCGGACGCAGATTTTTTACCTGCATTCCTGTCTCTGTCTCAATTGCGATCCACTCAATATAATGTTCCTCTATCATCGGATGCTCTACTTCGCCGACCATTACAGTAACATGTGTGCCATCCACATGGATGACCGGAACATGTTTTTCCTGTGCGGCATCTACAGCGCCCGCCTGTAATTCCTTCAATTCTACTTTACTGCACTGCTGAAAATCCTTTGCACATCCCATTGTATGCAAAATACTTCCACAAGATTCGCATTTATAAAACTTTGCTGCCATTTCTGAAATTCCTCCATTTCTTTTCTGTCCGCGGTACCTTCTATAGTATGCCACTGGCGCTGTAAACTATGCAAGTCTAAGTCTATTTTCCAATCCAAAATTTTACAGATTCTTCCAAAAGTTTTGCACAACCTTCTACTTTACGGTCATAATAAGCTGTAAATCGTTCATCTGCAAGATACATCTCGACAAGCGCCTTATGAGCCTCTTCACTATATTGTTTCCATGTCTGTCCAAGCCATTCTTTGTGAAGCATCACAATTCTTCTTGCCTCGTCACTTTCCGGAGAAATCTTAGCTTTCACACCCTCTTCCAGACGCGTCCGCACTTCTTCTCCCAAATTCTGAAAACGTTCCCAATCCGCTTCCGTCATATTCATTATTTTTTTCACGGATGCATCTACTTCTTCGCAACCATATTTTTCTCTTGCTTCTTCACCGTATTGTTCTTCATATTCATTTACAACACGTTTTTTAAAAACTTCAAATTTCTCTTTAGGACTCATCTGCTGTTCTCCCTTCATCGCCGAAATTGTTCCTTTTACCGCACGGATCAGCTCATATATATGATCTCTCTCCGCTTCCAGTTCCCGAAGGTGCTTCTGAAGTGCCTGCATAATATCAAAGTCTTTCTCATAAATAATCTTCCGAATCTGCTTTAAATCCATCCCTCGATCTTTATAGAATAATATCTGCCAAAGCAGCTCTACTTCCCTTTCACCATAATAGCGATAACCTGCTTCGCTGATCTCGCTTGGCTTTAACAAATCGATCTGATCATAATAGCGCAGTGTGCGTGCACTCACACCGGCAATCTTCGAAATCTCTCTGATGCTATACTTCATCTTCTTTCCCTCCTCCGGACAATTTAAGCTTACCAGTTGACGCAGCGTCAAAGTCAAGCATTATTTTTCCGGAAAATAGGTCATTTGAACTGTACCTTTCTCCTCTTCCTCCAATGCTTCCAGTTCTTTTCGCAAATAAGCAATATATTTCTTCTGTTTATTTTTCAAATAAAGCTTCATAAACGGGCGCATGAAAATATTTCTTGCTTTTACACGCTCAATCAATTCCAGCACTGTAATCCCATTCTGGTAAGAAAACACTCCCTGCCAGTGTCCTGTAAGGTTTTTGTTCTCCATATCCAATTCGTACAGGCTCAGCGGCTCAAATTTCGTAGTGGAAAATTTGGTCGCAATTCCATTTTTCCTGTATTCGATAAAATGCCCTTTCGTTCGAAGCTCTCTGATCTTTTTCACATCGCTTCGCCATGTATAATCCGTCAATGATGTTACGGTATCCCATACCGTCTCAATATCACATGCAAACTCTGCCCGGGTCTTAGAAATTGCCATCCCCTCTTCCTCCCTGTGTTACCGCTAAATAAAGTTGATATATCCCTCTTTTACTTCTTTAAATTCTTTGCTTGTCTGGCTGTCATAAACCGCGCTCATCTCTTTATTCAGGACGATCAAACGTCTTCCCTGCGGAACATCCGGGAGGGATTTCAATTCTTCTGTCAGACGATAAACACTGTTGTGCTCTCCTCCGTACAGCTCTGAATCAAAATTTTCTCCATGGTATTCCGGCACAGCTGCTTCATCTATATAATAGTAGCTGGCCACATGACAGAATTCCACATTCTCTTTCATCTCAAAATATGGATCTAAAAGATCCCGGCTTCCATTTGATGGTGTCTGCAGAAATCCTGCTGCAGTCATTTCATCCATTGGCACAACAGAAGCTTCGAAATCTGTATAAATGTCCCCATCCGGTATCGAACTGAAAGAAAAAACAAGTACGCCTTCCACATTCGGAAGTTTTGAAATGGTAAATCCATTCATCATTTCATGGCTGACCATATCCTGTTCTGACAGACTGATCGCAATATATTTTTTCCCAATCCGCTGTTTCCATGTTTCAGAAAGCTCTTTATGATCTCTCGCCCGCATTGCAGTCGGTGATACTCTTCCATGATAAGTAGAGAAGAAATATTGATCCTCACCATATTCTCTGAAGAAATACTTCTCACCATTCTCACCAACAAAGCTGCTGCCGTCAAATTTCAGATCTTTATACGCTGCAATGTGATTTCCTTTTGTATCATCATTTGTTATCGTCAGATGTGTTCCAAAAAAATGCGTATGATAAATACCGCCCGGCATCAAATATGTACCGTCAAACTTCTCCATCAATTCCTTTGGAACCGGAGTATATTTACGGAAAATATTGATCCCTTTTTCTTCCAGCATAGCTGTTGCAAACATTTTAAAGATAGCATCATTCACATCCAGTTTGCAGTCATGTGTCTCACTGATTGCCAATACCGCCTGATATTTCGGCACAATATAAAGTCCGCTCGTAAACTGAAAACTGTTTCCGCCTTTTTTCTGAACATGCTCTCCAAGATCAAACTCCGGTTCATTCACTGCCACATTATCCCATCCAAGCCCATAACCGATACTTGCTGTATCATCTGGAAGGAAGGTTACACCTTGATGTTTTCTCATCTCTGCCTTGCTTTCTTCACTGATGATATCATTTTCTGTCAAGAAAAGATTACCAAACTTGCAAAGATCAATCATATTTGTCGTGAATCCGCCACATCCCTGCAAATAGAAATATTCTTCCGGTTTTCCGGATTCTTTTACAAGAGGATAATCACTGTTATGTGTTGTGGACGGTCTCGTGGAATGAGCTCCGATTGGTTCTGTAATATACTGCTTACAGAATTCACCAAATGGCATACCTGCTACTTCTGCCACGACCATTTCTGCCAAAGTAAATCCGTCATTGCAATATACAGAATAATATCCCGGATCTGCTTTTAGATGACATTTAGCAAGATAATCATATACCTCCTGATAATATTCCTCGTTGTCTGCCGCCCCTACATGCGTTGCAGAAAAATGTTTCCACTGTGTTCCCGGAAGTCCGCTTGCATGATTCAGACAGTGACGCACTGTAATTTTCTTATAGCGCTCATCTAACATTGTAAATTTCGGAAGATACTCGCATACCGGTGTGTCTAAATCCACCTTTCCCTGTTCTACCAGTTTCATAACCGCTGTTGTACAAAACATTTTTGAAATAGAACAAACATTAAACGTATGCTCTGTCGTAACAGACTTCTTTTCCTCTGTTCCGTCATTTCCGATCGCATCTGCTGCCCAGATCTTTCCATCTACCATAATTGCATAAGAAACTGCAGTATAATCTTTCGCAAGATTTAACCGCAGAATTTCTGATAACCGTTCTTTTAATTCCATGTCCCCGTCTCCTTTTAGCCAAAATTTTGTAAGTTTTTCATAAAAATACACTAACACTGTCCTAAAATTCTGTCAAGTACTGCAGAGTTTTCTTTTGTATTTCTATAATTTTCTCTTTCATTTTTATTCAAAAAAGGTCGGGAACTCCCGACCTTTTCCTACAATACTTCTATTATTCTTCTGATACGCCTTTAGCAGTATCTTCTATTTCTTCTGACAGTTCTGTATTCATTTCTTTGCTGCGGTTTCCCCATATCACAAGCGCTATACCAGCTGCACAAATGAAAATGGAAATAAATTGTGAAGTAGAAAGAACTCCGACACTTCCCCGGATCAGATCGCCTCTGAAAAATTCAAGAACAAATCTTCCAATGCTGTAAAAGATTAAATAGCATCCCGATACAATCTTATCCTTTTTTACTTTTTTCGCAATCATACAGAGTACAATACAATGCAGAAAATCTAATATACTTGAATAAATCTGTGTCGGAATCAGCGCCACATGATTCGGTGCAAAATCTGAATTCTGAAATGTAATTGAGAATTTACAGGATGTTTCCATCCCATAACAGCATCCGGCCAACAGACATCCAATCCTTCCAAATCCCTGCGCCAAAGCAACTGCCGGCATAACAAGATCAAAATACTTCCAGAAATTCTGTTTCTTAATGCGGCACGCCACATAGCCTGCCAAAATTCCGCCTATGATTCCGCCATATACGACAAAACCTTCCGCTTCATCCAGAATCACTTTCGGATTTGCAATGATTTCATCGATCATCGTCATATAAAAAAGTAATTTCGCACCAAGCATTCCAAATACAACTGATGTGAGAAATAATGTAAACACAAAATCCGTATTCATCTGATGTTTCTTCGCCCGGTATTCCGTCATCAGATATGCTGCAATAAAACCAATTCCGATCATAAGGCCATATCCATGCACTGTAAAATTGCCAATTGTTAATAAATCATTTTTCATAAAGCCCAACTTTCTAATTTTCTAACGTTTTACAAAGTATTCCTCATACCACACAAGGAATGTATAAATTGTCCACACTTTTCTCCAGTTATCCGAATTTCCGCCAACATAATCATCAAAGATCGCATTGATCTCATCAAGATTAAAGAATTTTGCCGCCATCTCGCTGTGGAATTTCTCGCGCACATCCTGATTGTAGCGGTCATCTGCCATCCAGATTCTGATTGGTACGATAAAGCCAAGCTTCTTGCGGAATGCGATTTCCTCCGGAAGCACTTTTCTTGCGGCAGTGCGGAATGCAACTTTATTCTGTTCTTCGTTGACTTTATATCTTGACGGCATTCTTGATGCGATATCAAAGATTCGAAGGTCTGTGAGCGGCATCCTGATTTCGAGCCCTGCTGCCTCACTCATTTTATCCACATTCAGGTAAATATCTCCCTCCAGCCAGATCTGAATATCTACATCTGACATTTTCGTAAGAGGATCCAGTCCTTCTGTTTCTTCATAAATACCTGCCGCAAGTTCAATCGGAAGAACATCCGGATCGTATTTCTTCAGAATCTTTTTCTTCTCTTCTTCTTTCATGATGTTTGTATTGCCAACATAGAACGTCTTTAAATTCTCCCCATAGCGTTCTGCATTGCGGTACATATTATAACCACCGAAAAATTCATCCGCACCTTCTCCTGAGTAACACAGCTTTGTATGTTTTGCTGTTGCCTGACATCCAAGCGCAAATACGATTGCCGATGCATCTCCAAGCGGCTGCTCCATATTATACATTACATACGGTACAATTGCAAAATACTGCTCCGGTGTAATCACTGAGCGCTCAATGTTCTTTCCAAGTAGTTTTGCCGTCTCTACTGCAAGTACAGATTCATCAAACCGCTCTTCTTCATATCCGCATGTATCCGCGGTTTCGGCATCGGACATCGCGAGAACATAAGAAGAATCTACACCGCCTGACAGAAATGATTCTGCTGTCTCATCTTCTGTCTTGACTTCAGCCATTACCTCCTTCACTGTATCGTGGATCTCATCTGCCCACTCTTCCAGTGTCTTACTCTCATCCGGATGAAATTCCGGTTTCCAGTAACGCTCAACTGTCAATCTTCCTTCCTGCCATACAAGATAACGTCCCGGCAGCAGTTTCTTCAGTCCTCTGAAAAATGTATTCTCTCCTGCAACATATGTCAGACTCAAATACAACTGCAGCATTTCTTCATTTAATTCTTTCACAAATCCCGGCTGTTCAATAATACTGCGAATCATCGTTCCGTAAAGCAGCTTTCCATCTGCCGTTTCGTAATAATAGAACGGCTTTGTTCCAAACTGATCTCTTACACAGAACAGCTTCTTTTCTCTGTCGTCCCATAAGGCAAACGCAAACATTCCATACAGGTGCTTTGCCATCTCATAGCCCCATGTCTCATACGCTCTGATTAAAATCTGTTCCTCTTTCTTCTCCCTGGAAAGTGTACTGTCAATTTCCAGCTCTGTACATAATGCTTTCCAGTTACGGATATGTCCTCTGTATTCCTGAACCTTTATCATATGTATATCACTCCTGTAATTATTTATCTTATTTTTTATCTTACTATGAATCCTATTGTCTTATTATAGTCCAAATGTTTCGGAATCACAATAAAAAATCTATACAGGATTGATAAAACATTGGATATTACAAAGAGCTACCACATAAGTGATAGCTCTTTACCTCTTCTTACACCATACATTCGTGCATGTCTTCTTCTTCAATTCCAACATTTTTCATCATATCCTGAATTGTTTCACGATCTGTAAGATCTGCACACCAGGACAGTCCGCACCCTGCGGAAATACTTCTCGGAACCGGAATCAGTCTTCCCGGAACACCGTGTTCTTTACATGCTTTTTCCATCGCCATTGCGTCTGCCGTTGTATGGAATGTTACAACCAGTTTTAATTCTTTCTTTCTCATAACTACTCAATTACAATTTCGAATTCAGAACCGATCTCTCTTACGGTTGTTTTCTTGCCGTGATCTTTAGCATATTTTTCAACGTTTGTTTTCTGGTGTGCTTCACTTACCAGAACTTTTACCGGACCTTTTGTGCTATTCAGCGCTTCTGCTGTCAGCATTAACGGTTCCGGACAAGAAAGACCTCTTGCATCTACTTCCTTCATAATATTTTACCTGCCTTTCCAGAATACCATAATTCCTATTACTCTTCAAGCATCATTCAAAAGCTATCTTCTCACTTTCAATATACTGCTCCCCGGATTTATTTTGCTGCTTTACGTTTGTTACCTGCTGCAATAATAAAGCAAACTACAATACAAATAATAACAGCTGCTTTTCCGTAGATAGACGGACCTCCTGCTACTGCCGGTGCATCTGCTGTTGCTGCAGAAGCTGCTGCGGAAGCAAGTCCCAGATTATGTGCCAGTGCTGCGCCTACAAAAAGTCCAAGTACTGTCATTCCCGCATCAGAAGATCCTTGTCCTGCCAGTACTAACTGACGAAGCGGACATCCCCCTGCGAGAACAGCGGCGAAACCAACTGCATACATACCGAGAATGTTCCATAAGTGCTGAGAATGTGCGATCGGCTGACCAGCGAATCCAAGATGGAATCCGCCTGTTGCGATATTAAATACAAGCATCACCACAAATAATCCGGCAATCACTGAAATTAAATCAAAGCTCTTCATTAAGATGATATCACGGATACTTCCTGCAAAACACATTCTTGATTTCTGAGCAAGGACACCGAAAATAATTCCGCCGATCAATGATGCGATGATCGGAGCATGCATACTTCCCGGACCTTTTTCGCTGACTGCAAATAAAGTTGTTCCAACACTGACTGCAAGAATTCCAAGCACGATGACCGGAAGTACCGCGCCGCTCATTGCATTCGTCTCGTATGCTCTTCCAAGGCTAAAGCCTTTCTTCAAGAAGAATGCTCCTGTCGCAACACCGCCGACAAATCCGATCAGAGCAACCCATGCATTTAAATCTCCGGCTGACATACGGATTACCATACGAAGCGGACAGCCTAAGAATACTAACGAACCAATCATAATGATCATACCAAGCACAAAACGTGTCATCGGTGAAGAACCACCTGAAGAACGATATTCTTTTGTTGCAACAGAAATTGCAAATGCTCCAAGCACAATACCGATTGTCTCCGGTCTTGCATACTGTACAACTGCTGCACTGTGCATCTTCATTGCACCTGCAGTATCACGAATGAAACAAGCAATACAAAATGCCATGTTTCCAGGATTGCCAAGCACTGCCAGTACCGCCGCTACAATACCGCAAAGAATGCCGGCAAACGCCAGTTTTTTCTTTGAATCAGATAAATTCATTGTAATTTCCTCCTCTTACTCCTCTTCTGCCAATTCTCTGATGGCTGCAATTGCAGCATCAATTTCTTCTTCCGTATTAAAATGCGAGAAGCTGAATCTGACTGCTCCCTGATCTACTGTTCCAAGAGCTTTGTGCATAAGCGGTGCGCAATGCGCTCCCGGCCTTGTAGAAATACCATATGTCATAAGGAGCTCATCGCTCACTTCAGAAGAATCATAATCAGCAATATTCAGAGTAACGATCGGACAGCGATCCTCTGTTTCAAAATCACCGTATATTTTTACACCTGGAATATCCTTTACCCCATTGTAAAACTTCCACATATAATGCTGTTCTGTCTCACGGATATGCTCCATGCCGGTATCCATAATATATTTCACACCTGCGCCTAATCCGGCAATTCCGTGTCCGTTCAATGTCCCTGCCTCAAGTGCAGTCGGCATCTCTGCAGGATGGTGCGTATTATATGTATCTACACCGCTTCCACCGCTTTTGAGCGGACGCAATTCAATTCCTTCCCGAACATAGATTCCGCCTGTTCCCTGAGGTCCCAGAAGTCCTTTATGTCCTGTAAAGCAAAGAATATCGATGTGCATCTTCTGTACATCAATCTCAAATACTCCTGCAGTCTGTGATGCATCTACAATAAAGCGGATGCCATGATCTTCCGCAATCTTTCCGACTCTCTCAAGATCAACTCTGTTACCTGTCAGATTCGATCCATTGGTACAGACAATCACTTTTGTCTCCGGACGGATTGCCTTCTCAAAATCTTCGTAACAGATGCGTCCTCTTTTATCACTCTCGATCACAGTTAATTCCACGCCCTGCTCCTGCATCTCATACAATGGCCGCAATACGGAATTGTGCTCCAGCGCTGTTGTAATAGCATGGTCGCCCGGATTGAGACTTCCTTTAATTGCAATATTCAAACTCTCTGTCGAATTGCATGTAAATGCGATTCTTTTTGCATTCTCCGCATGGAAAAGCTGTGCCAGCCTGTCCCTTGTATCATAAATAATTCTGGCTGCACTCAGCGATGCTTCATTGGCACCGCGGCCTGCATTTCCAAGACTGTTCATTGCCTGCACAACTGCATCTATCACGGCCTGCGGCTTATGCATCGTCGTTGCTGCATTATCTAAGTAAATCATGTTCATCCCTCGTATATCATTAATTTTCTATAACTTCTTCCATTCAAGTATAGCCTCTTTCCATAGCTTAGTCTAATAGAAAAGAACAATAAAGAAATGCGCCTTATAGATAAAAACTATAAAACGCATTTCTTTCTCATCGCCTATTTTTTCTTTGTATAGATTTCTTTTACAATCTTGATAAACCGTTCCGCTGAATGAGTTAAATGAAAGTTTCTGTTGTATACAACATTCAGATCCCTTCCTCCATCTTTTGATGGAATCGGAAAACTCAATAATTTTCCGGAATTTGTTTCTTCTTCCGCAGCAAGACGGGAAATAATGGAAATCGCAATCCCATTCTGTACAGATTTTTTAATTGTTTCCTGATTTCCAATACTTGCCACAATATTTAATCTATCCAATTCAATTCCAAGCTGCCTTAACTGTTTAGCCGCCTCTTTTCTCGTTCCGGAACCCTCTTCTCTTAAAATCAACGCTTCATTTTGCAGCCACCTGAAATCCTGCTCTTCTTCCTGAATTTTGCGGTATTTCTCCGTATTTGGAGTAATGACTACAAGTTCATCTCGATAAAACGGAATATATTTACAATGTTTCTTCTCAAGCACCGTACCGGTAAAGCCGATATCAACACTCCGCTTAATAATCTGCTCTACTACCTGACTGCTGTCTGTCTCAATAATCCGAAATTGCTCTTCTGGATACTTTTCCACAAATCTGGCCAGAATCTTCGGAAGAAGATACTGCGCCGGAATGGTCGATGCTGCAATTGTAATTTCCTGCTTCTCTTCCTGTTGGTCTGCACAAAACGTTTCTTCTATTTTGTGTTCCAGATCAATAATCTGTTTTGCATAATTGTATAATGTTTTTCCGTCTTCGGAAAGGCTTACTTCCTTTGTATTTCTCACAAACAGCCTCGCATCCAGCTCTTTCTCCAGAGAAGAAATATGCGCGCTGACAGTCGGCTGTGTCAGGTACAATTGCTTTGCGGCCTTTGAAAAGCTTCCGCTTTGCGCCACCTGCACAAACGCCTCTAACTGCTTCAAATTCATTAGTATGCCACCCTCTCACTTTCTCCACCGGTTTTCTTCGTTACTTTAATGCTGTCCATATATTCTAAAAGCGGTTTTGCACTTTTGCGGCTCGTACCAAACATATCCCGCACTTCTGCAATTGTAATCACACCGCCGTTTTCCTTCAGACGCTCAATGATCTTTTCTTTTGCGTTTTCCACAAATGACGAAAGCGTATACATATCCTCCGCCAGTTTCACTACTTCCTGGCGATCTACCATTCCCATGATAATGTCATCAGCAGTACCTCTGTCAATTCCTTTAAAATCAATTTCAGAAAATTTTGCAAAATCATATGCTGCCTGTTGGAATGTATCGCAAATAATTTTCTCTGCTTTCTGATACGTTGCATCCTTTTGAATCTCAAAAGTTGGCAGGCTCAAGAACTCCTGATGACGTCTGACAGTCTCCTGCTCCGCCAACATATCGATATAAAGATCAAATACATTCTGTTTAATCTTTTTGAAGAATGTCATATGGATCTCTGCTTTTTTCATTCCAGGACGATACGGATATTTCTTATGATATTCTGCAAGTGTTCCTAGAATCTTTTCTGTTCCCTCTGCTTCATCTGACCGGTGCCATACATAAATATCTTTCTTCATCGCAAATGTATAGACCGTTCCCTCTGCTTTTAATTCCTCAACATCTTCTGTCACTTCTTCAATGGAAAGCGCTGTCAGTTTTGCCAGCTCCTGGATCGTTACCATCGTATCTCCATGCTGCTTCGCATGAAGCGCAATGACATCTGCTGAAGAACCTGATTCTTTCTGCTTTAATTCTTCAATTGCGTCTTCCTGGAAACGTTTTTTCTTCTCCGGATTTGGCTCCAGTATCATACCGCCTCCGATTGTTTCCATCGGTGAATAAAAGCGTACCACGAATTTATCCCCTCGTCTGACAGCAATTTCTTCTTCCAGACGAAGCTGCACATAACCGCTCTCTCCAGGTCCTAACTCCTCCTGATCGAGCAAAATCGCACGACAGAGAATCTCACTCGTTCCTGTAAACAAATGCAGACGGCTATGATTTGTCAGGATTCTCATGGAAGATGGCAGAACATTCATTTTCACATCCAGCATCATTGTATTTTTCATACTGTTTGGAGGCGCAAGTACACATCCTCGTTTTAATTCCGATTTCTTTACATTTGACAAATTAATGGCAACTCTCTGTCCTGCATAACATTTATCTACATCCTGTCCATGTACCTGGATACTGCGGATCTTACACTCTTTTCCAATCGGATACATCATCAGTGACGTATCTTTCGCAATCGTTCCGGAAAGCAATGTTCCTGTAATAATTGTTCCAAATCCGGATATGGAAAATGCCCTGTCAATCGGCAGTCTTGGAATCGTCTGTGTATCTTTTTCTGTCACATCATCTGCGGTCAATTCTTCAATCGTGCTGATCAGTTCCGGGATTCCCTGACCTGTCGCAGCTGAAATCTTCACAACCGGAGCATGTTCAAGGAATGTTCCTTCCAATTCTTCTTTAATCTCTTCTTCTACAAGTTCAAGCCATTCTTCATCTACAAGATCGCATTTATTAATTACAAGAATGCTTTTCTCAATTCCAAGCAGTCCGAGAATATCCATATGCTCTCTTGTCTGCGGCATAATTCCTTCATCCGCTGCCACAACGAGCATAACAAGATCCATCCCAACAACACCGGCTACCATGTTATTAATAAAACGCTCATGACCCGGCACATCAATGATTCCGACTCTGTCCCCGCATGGAAGATCAAAATAAGTAAATCCAAGATCAATCGTAATTCCTCTTCGTTGTTCTTCTTCCCACCGGTCTGTATTGCGCCCGGTCAGCGCTTTAATCAGCGTTGTCTTTCCATGATCAATATGACCTGCTGTTCCGATAATAATATGCTTCATCTGATTTATCGTTCCTCTCATCTGTAATAGACGCTGATCTGCCGCTATCGATTGCAGATTCCCGTCTCTTTAAACTGCTGTACAATTGTTTTGCATGCTTTCGCATCAAGCGTTCTTGCATCCAAAAGAATTTTATCATTTAAGGTACGCCCGATCACCGGAACTTCAAGGCAGCGCATACGCTCTTCCAGTTCTTCTGTTGTGATCGCATTTGCTTTAATTGTTACCGCCATACTCGGAATCCGTTCTAGCGGAAGGGATCCGCCTCCAATCTGTGACTCACAGTGTTCCGTCTCAATCACAGCGTCAATTCCTGCATTCTGCAGCATCCGTTTCAATCCGCGTGCCCGTTTCGCCACATCTTCAAATGACTCTGTCATCATTCGAAGTACCGGAATATTTTTAATTGCTTTCTCTTCAGAGAGATATTCCTGAAGAACAACTTCCAGTGTAGCTGCCGTAAACTTATCGATTCGAAGCGCTCTTGTTAGCTGGTTCTTCTTCATCTGATCAATGTATTTCTTCTTTCCTACAATAATTCCTGCCTGCGGTCCGCCAAGAAGCTTATCCCCACTAAAGCAAACAATATCCGCCCCATTCTTCAGAGAATCCTGTACTGTCGGCTCATATGTCAAACCATATTTACTCAGATCCACAAGCACTCCGCTTCCAATATCTTCAATTAACGGAAGATCATGGGCTTTCGCAATTTCGGACATCTCTGCAATTGATACGTTCTCTGTAAAACCAACGATCCGATAGTTACTTGTATGCACTTTCAGAAGAGCTTTTGTTTCTTCCGTAATTGCATTTTCATAATCGGAATAATGTGTTTTATTCGTAGTACCGACTTCCACAAGTGTCGCACCGCTTTGTTCCATTACATCCGGAACCCGGAATTTTCCACCAATTTCCACGAGTTCTCCACGGGAAACAACTACTTCTCCGCCTTTTCCCAATGTACTTAAAATCAGCAGCACCGAAGACGCATTATTATTCACAGCCATAGCTGCTTCCGCTCCTGTCAGCTTACAGAGCAGCTTCTCAAAGTGAGAATAGCGCTCTCCTCTTTTGCCTTCTTCCAGACTGTATTCCAGATTGGAATATCCTGTAGCAATCTCAAACACATGTTTCATGTGTTTTTCTCCGATTGGCGCACGTCCAAGATTGGTATGCAGAATCGTCCCTGTAGCATTTACTACACTGCGCATATTCGGTCGATGCATTCTGGCAACATTTTCTGCTATCCGCTCCCGCAGTACAGATAATCTGTGATTTGCTTCGTCTTCTGACTCACATTTACCAATAAATGCCCGCAGGCTGTCAAGCTCCTGACGAATAGCTTCAATTACCGTATCATAACTGTAACGTTCAATCAGTTCCTGTATCTTTTCTTCTTCTAATAACACATCCACTTTAGGGATATTGCGGTATAATAAGTTTTTGTTCATTCCCTTCTCCAACTCTTTCTTTTCTTATACTAAACGAATATTCTTTCCGTTTGTCTCTTCTTCCAGTACCTGTCCTATGATAGATACTTTTGTATCCATATGCTTTTTCTCAAAATCTTCCATCACTGCATCCGCCTCTTCTTTTGGAACACTTAACAGCAATCCTCCCGATGTCTGCGGATCGTAAAGCAGATCAATATAATGCTCTTCCACTGTTCCAACGTCAATATGAGAGCCTGCATGTTTACGGTTTTTATAAGCTCCCTCCGGCACAAGTCCCATCTTCGCATAAGAAATCGCATCTTCAAAGTAAGCGATATCTTTGACACGGAGTTCAAATGTTACATGGCTTGGTACCGCCATCTCCGCACAGTGTCCGAGAAGTCCAAATCCCGTAATATCTGTACATGCATTCACATGATATTTATCCACAACTTCTTTTGCCTTTCTGTTCAGGGAAGACATGACAATCTCCGCCTCACGGATTGCACGGTCAGAAGCCATCTCGGCTTTAATCGCTGTGTTCACAACTCCGTTTCCGATCTGCTTTGTCAGAATTAGCACGTCTCCCGGCCGGCATCCGTAATTTTTGAAGATCTTTTTCGGATGAACAAAACCGGATACACAAAGACCATATTTCGGTTCATCATCCTGAATTGTATGTCCGCCTACAAGCACAGCGCCTGCTTCTTTTACTTTGTCGGCGCCTCCTTTTAAAATATCTCCCAGAATAGAAGGGTCAAGACAATTCGGAAAGCCGACAATATTCAAAGCCACCTTCGGAACTCCTCCCATGGCATAGACATCACTTAAGGAATTGGCTGCTGCAATCTGTCCGAACATATATGGATCATCCACAATTGGAGTAAAGAAGTCAACCGTCTGAATCATCGCGATATCATCTGTTACTTTATAGATTGCCGCATCATCTGAAGTTTCAATTCCAACAAGAAGATTTTCATCTTCAAATTTAGGCAACTTACCCAGAACCTGGGCAAGGGTTTCAGGACCTACTTTCGCAGCTCATCCTGCTGTTTTTGTCATATGTGTTAATTTTACATCGCGAATCATAACTCTCTCTCCTTCACAAATTCTTTTTCGCAAAACAGCGCCGGAATACAACGGTAAACCGACGCTGACGTTCACTTCTATAAAATCTAGCGAATTCTCTTATGGCTGAATGATCTTGTCTGCTCCGGCCATCTTCTCTACAATTGAATACATATTCGTCACAGATCCAACCTGAAGTTTGTCTGTCATTCCATAATAATTCAGGCATGTGCCGCATGTCAGAATCTCTACGCCCTGTGCTTCCAAATGCTTCAGGTCTTCCAACGAATCAGAACCTTCTGCAGTCAGTGTTGCGCCTCCGTTGTAAAACAGCATTGTCTTAGGAAGCTTATCAAGCTGTGTTACTGCAAAGATAAATCCTTTGATCAGTACTTTACCAAGCTCATCATTACCGCTTCCCATTCTGTCAGAAGAAATCACAACAACCGTATTTTCTCTTCTGTCCGGTGTACATACAGCTTCTTCCTCGCCCTCAACTGCCGGAGCGCCTTCCATCTCAATTGTTACTTTGAATTCTTTCTCTGCAACTTTTTCTGATGTCACTTTTCCGCCGCTTGCTGTAGCCATCTTCGTTACATTCTGTACTGCTATTTCATTATCAACCAATACTTCAATTGTCTCAGGTCCTGTCAGCGCCTGCATTGCTTTTTTTGTTTTATTACCGGAATCGGACAGTTATCTCCGATCGCATTTACTGTAATCATAAATTACCCACCTTTCATTCGTAAAAAGCTTTTACACTTATAGACATATTCTATCATTGTTTGGGTATTAGGTAAACAAGTCCGGTTATAGGTTTTTATAATATATATATATGATTTATCTATAACTGCATATTTTTAAGTGTAGCAGGATATTATGGGAAAATCAAGTTTTTTCTCCCCTCACGACCATAATCACAGCGGTTTTTGTATCCCATTGGTGTTGCCCTTCCAGATAAAGCTGCACACGTTTCTCATATCTTTGACATTCATTCCATTTCTCTTTCTGTTTCTCAAGAAGCAATTTCAAGGGATTTCTGCACGAGGAATTGTTTTTTTCTGCAAAAATTGCTATAATGAAACGATTAAAGAAATGAATTTACAAGATGTTTTACAGAAAGGAATTATAAATTATGTGGATAGCAGACGGATGGAAGGACTACGAAGTGATTGATTCTTCCAAAGGTGAAAAATTAGAACGCTGGGGCGATTATATTCTCGTCCGCCCAGATCCGCAAGTCATCTGGGATACTCCAAAGACAGACCGCCGTTGGAAGCACATGAACGGTCATTATCACCGCAGTCAGAAAGGCGGCGGCGAATGGGAATTCTTTGATCTTCCTCAGCAGTGGCAGATTCACTATAAAGAACTGACATTTAACCTGAAACCATTCAGTTTTAAACATACCGGACTATTCCCGGAACAAGCGACAAACTGGGACTGGTTCTCTGAAAAGATCCGAAACGCCGGACGTCCTGTTAAAGTACTTAATCTTTTCGCCTATACCGGCGGTGCAACTTTAGCCGCAGCAAAGGCCGGCGCTCATGTAACACATGTGGATGCCTCAAAAGGTATGGTGGGATGGGCAAAAGAAAATGCCGCCTCTTCCGGTTTGTCTGACGCTCCAATCCGATGGCTTGTAGATGACTGTGTGAAGTTTGTAGAGCGTGAGATCCGCCGCGGCAATCATTATGACGCTATCATCATGGATCCGCCTTCTTACGGCCGCGGTCCCAAAGGTGAAATCTGGAAGATTGAGGATGCAATTCATCCTCTCGTAAAGCTTTGCACGAAGATTCTTTCGGATGAACCTTTATTCTTCCTAATCAACTCATATACAACAGGACTTGCACCTGCTGTCCTGACTTATATGCTTGCAACCGAATTAAAAAGCTTTCACGGCACTGTAACCTCTCAGGAAATCGGACTTCCGGTTTCTTCTAACGGTCTCGTTCTTCCTTGCGGTGCCAGTGGCCGCTGGGAAGCAAAATAAATAAAAAAAGAAAGAACTGACAGCTCGTACAATACATGTTTCTGTCAGTTCTTTTTCTTATTCTTATTTATATGTACTTTTACCTGAAGCAGAGTTTTTGTCCGCTTCCATACGATTTACGAAAATTTCTTCCGAATACTTGGAAACAAAATATCCTGATTCACAGTCTGATAAAATGCTTCCTGTACCTGACGATAGCTCAACCCCGGAATTCCCATCAGCCACATCATTTTCGTAATTACTGCCTCCAGCGTCATGTCATAAGCTTCGATGAGATCAAAATCTTTCTTTACCTTCTGTCCAACCTCATACACTTCCATGTTACTTCCTTCATTCGCAACCTGGGTGGCCATCACAACATATTTCCCTTTTTGCTGCCATTCTTTCATCTGATGATAGAATTCTTCCATAATTGTTGCCGGAATGCCGCCCACTCCAAAGCTTTCAATTACGATACAATCATAATTTGCAAATAGGTAAGAAAGAATCTCCGGTTTACTTCCCGGAATCATCTTCATGACACAAATGCTGTCTTTCATATCATAGTAAAATTCTACCCGTTTTTTATACGGTACTGACGGAATATACCGAATAACTCTGTGATCCTGTATGACCGCCGGATACGGAAAATTAATACTGGAAAATGCATTATAGCTCTTCGCTCTCTCTTTCTTCGCTCTTGTTCCAACAATAACTTTACCGTCAAATACAATCGTCACATCCTGAGAATCATCATCTGATGCATAGATAAAACTATCCAGCAAATTCGTCTTAGCATCTGTCACGTCCATATTCATAGGTTTTTGTGCGCCGGTAATGACAATCGGCTTTGCAGAATTCTGAATCATGTACGAAAGAGCTGCCGCAGTGTAAGCCAGCGTATCCGTTCCATGGCAAATTACAAACCCGTCATAGCTATAGTAATTCTCTTCAATGGTTTTTGTCATCAATTTCCAATGTTCCGGTGTGATATTCGTGCTGTCCACATTACAGATTTGAACAGTACTGACTTCACAGACAGATTCTACTTCCGGAATATAAGAAATGAGATCTTCCGGCGTCAGTCCCGGAGCAAGTCCCTGATCTGTCTGTCTGGAAGCAATCGTTCCTCCGGTTCCAATCATCAAAATTTTCTTCATCTTTCGTTCTCCCTGTATGCAATATATTCATCTGCAAAAAGCTGCATCTCTGCCGTTGTTCTCCAGAATACCTCGCCGGCTCCTCTGTCATGACTTCCATCCTTTAGAACTCTCAGCAGAATTGGTGCATCGCTCTGATTCAATTCCTGAAGGCGCGCTGCAAATTTCTTTCCGTGATACGGCGGTACATTATTATCGCATTCTCCTGTCTGAAGATAAATCCACGGATATGCAATCTGTTTTACATTATGATACGGAGAATAACTCAACAGATATTTAAACATTTCTTCACTTTCCCGCGGATTTCCGTATTCCGTAATGTACATCGGCCCTCTGTCGTCTTCTGCAAATTGAAGCATGTCCGTGTGCGGAACAGAACCGATCACACATCCGAACAGATCCGGACGCATCGTTACAAGCGCTGATACCATTAACCCGCCATTGGACGCACCGGTAACAATCACTTCTCCCTTTCTCGTCCATCCCTCTTCAATCATCTGTTCTGCAATTCCGATCATATCATAATAACAGTTTTTCTTTAAAAGTCCCATGCCTTCTTCGTGCCATTGGCTTCCGAATTCATTTCCTCCCCGAATCGATGCCAGGATATAAATTCCCTTATCCTCTGCCCATTCTGCCACTCTAAGACCGGTACAAGGCATTTCATAAGCCGGCACTTCCGAGAAATTATACCCACCATAAGCATACATCCAGACAGCTTTACACTCCTCTGGTTTTAAATCTTTTCTTCTCACGACAAAGTAAGGAATCTCTCTTCCGTCTTTGACTGATTTTGCATAGCGCTGCTCTGTAATCACGTCCGGATGAGACACATCTGAACTCTTCAGAACAGTCTTCATCGTCTTTCCGTCAAATTCCAACAATACAGGAGGCATAACAAAAGACTGGTATTGAAAATATTTCTTTCCACCGGCGCTTCCACACACCGTTAATGTTCCGATTTCTTCCGGGAGTTTTACTTCCCTTTCCTGTACAGCCTGCTCTTCTTCCTGCAGACAGATAAGTCTCGCACACGCCGCTTTCAGGCTCATCAGATACACTCTGCCCTCAAGCATAAATCCTGAATCCAGAACTTCTTCCCCTTCTTCTCTCAATACTCTGGCATCTTGTAAAGACTTTCCCTGTGCAATGGCGATCAATTTTCCAAAAGGAGCATCTTCCTTCATAATAAAGTAGTGTTCTCCTGCTTTTGTATCAATATAGCGCATTTCTGCCGCATGATCTCCATTAATACTCCTCACTTCTTTTGTCATTTCATCATAACTGAAATATCTGGAATGGGAGTAATCACTCCAGTATTCAAACAAAATTGTATGTTCATCTGATGCCACATGCACATCGCCAAGTACAGAATATTCCCTGTCTTCAAATACACATTCGGTTACTCCTGTATCTGCATGATAAGCGCACATTCTGGAATAACTTTCCTGTGTCTTTGCATCAGAAACCGTTTCAGAATAGTAGAGTACCAAATCGGATGCAGACCACGCATAATTAAATGTTCCCTTGATCGTTTCAACAATCTCTCGCTTCTCACAGTCAATGATCAACACTGACGGTCTGGCAGCTTCATCTTTTAACCCATAAAGCGTCAAATACTTCTGCTCTTTCGGACATGCCGTCGCTGAATATGGTGTATATTCCGGAAGTGTTCCTCTCTCTGCAATGATTTCTTCTGCCTGCATATCCTGACTTAACTTCACTACAACAGGATATCCATCTTCCCGCTTTGCAGCAAGAAATCCATCTCTCCACTTAGAAATTGCACTGTACAGCGGACGTCGTTTTCCCTTTTTCAAAGCCTGAATCTTTGCTTCCAGCTTTTCTTTCTCAAACCATTCATCGGTACAGGCATTTTCTGCTTTTACCCAGGCAAGCACTTCCGGATCATGGTTATCTGTCAGCCAACGATACGGATCTTCTACCTTGTGTCCAAAATATTCTGTCTGAAAATCCTTCTTCTCACACGCAGGATAGTTCATAACAATCCACCTTTCCTTCTGTATATTCGTCTAACACACTATACTAAGCATAACATATTCCTTGCTATATTTCACTCTGGAAATCATAAAAATATTTCATTCGGAAGCAAAAGAATCCGGCAGAGCTCTTTCATTCTCTGTCGGATTCTAAATTCTCATGTAACAAATCTTTTCACTGCAGTCCGCTATTCTTATTCCATCTCCCGGATAATTTTACGGATTGGAAGTACAAAGGTAGGGGAAACAGAAAGTTCATCTACTCCCATCTCAACAAAAGTCTCTGTTAACGACATATCTGCGCCAAGTTCTCCACAGATTCCTGCCCAGATTCCTTCTTTATGCGCATTTTCCACAACCATGCGGATCATGCGGAGTACTGCCTCGTGGTGCGCATCATAAATATTGTCAAGTTTAGCATTCTGACGGTCAATCGCAAGCGTATACTGTGTCAAGTCGTTCGTACCGATACTGAAGAAATCAACTTCTTTTGCAAGAAGATCACTGATCATAACAGCCGCCGGTGTTTCAATCATAATTCCCTGCTCAACTTCGCCAAATGGGATATTTTCCTGTGTCAGCTCCTGCTTCACTTCTTCTACAATCGCTTTAATCTGATGCACTTCATTAACAGAAATAATCATTGGATACATAATTGCAATCGTTCCATAAGCGCTTGCACGGAACAGCGCCCGCAGCTGTGTCTTGAAAATCTCCGGACGGTCAAGACAGATCCGGATCGCACGATATCCCATTGCCGGATTCTCTTCGTGATCCATATTAAAGTAATCTACCTGCTTGTCTGCACCGATATCCAATGTGCGGATAATTACTTTCTTACCTGCCATATTCTGTGCAACTGTTTTATAGATTTGGAACTGCTCTTCTTCTGTCGGATACTGATCTTTCTCCAGATAGATAAATTCACTGCGGAATAATCCAATACCGCCGGCATCGTTCTGAAGTACACTTGCCACATCAGAAAGGCTTCCGATATTCGCATAAAGATTGATCTTTCTTCCGCTCTTTGTAGCAGTTTCCTTCCCCTTCAGCTCTTTCAGCATCGCCTTCTTCTCTGCTTCTTCTGCCTGAATTGTACGGTATTTCTCTAATGTTTCTTCATCAGGATCAACAATGAGTACCCCATTCTTTCCATCTACAATTCCAAGGGCACCATTCATCTGCACATCATAATCCACATTGATCAGCGCTGGAATATTCATTGTTCTGGCAAGAATTGCTGTATGGGAATTGGAAGAACCAAATCTTGTCACAAATGCCAGCACCTTGCTCTTATCCATCTGAACAGTTTCGCTTGGAGCCAGATCCTCTGCCACAACAATCACCGGTTCGTCTGCATCCATCAAA
Organism: Coprococcus sp. AF21-14LB; assembly: GCF_003458885.1. NCBI lineage: Bacteria > Bacillati > Bacillota > Clostridia > Lachnospirales > Lachnospiraceae > Coprococcus > Coprococcus sp. AF21-14LB. The sequence goes on from NZ_QRVX01000002.1 coordinate 103,034, forward strand.
CTCTCACCATGTCCTGCCAGTACCCGAACCAGACGTTCTGAAATATCTTTGATGTCTGCCGCACGCGCCTGCATATAGTCATCGTCCATTGCCGCAAACATTGCTGAAAAGTTATCGCCTGTAGATGCAACCGCATATTCTGCATTTACCTGCTGCGTCTCAATAATATTGTGGATTGAATCCAGATAGTCTTCATCATCAAGCATCATCTGATGCACCTCAAAGATTGCCGCACCGGATTCTCCCACTTCCTGAAGCGCTTTCTCATACAGCTTTTGTAATTCTTCTGTCGCTGTCTGCTTAGCTTCCTCCACTCTTCGGATCTCAGCCTCTATCTCTTCCACATGATATCTTTTTACGCTCTGGTCTGCCTTCTGCAGTATTGATATCTTTCCGATCGCAATACCGGAAAATACTGTTTTTCCTTCCAATCTATTCATTACGCAACCGCCTTTCACCGCCATTTTTTATAAGTTTTCTTCTAAAAATGTCTTTACGCTGTCGGCATCTGCTGCTTCATTATCACCTGTTACAACTACTTCGATTTCATTTCCGCATTTTACGCCAAGTCCCATAACCGCAAGAAGCTTCTTAGCGGAAACTTTCTTTCCATTAAATTCAATCTCTACTGCGCTTGAAAGAGATCCTACATGTTTCACAAGCATTCCTGCCGGTCTAGCATGAATTCCTTCGTCGTCTTTTACTGTAAATTTAAATGATACCATCCTTTTTTCCTCCTACACATGAATCATATGTTTATATTTTTTGTATTCCTGCGGTACGTCTCCGGCAACGATCATCCCGGCATCTTCAAATGCCCCGAAAGTGACACAGGATACCTTTCCAATCTTACTGCTGTCGCTTAAAATATAGCGTTTTTCTGTCTGTTCCATAGAGCATTGCTTAATCTGCGCTTCCCGCGCGTCCGGAGTTGTAAATCCATGACAGGAATCAATCCCATTGGTTCCCCAGAATCCTTTTGTAAAATGATATTTCTGCAGATTCTGTATTGCCATCTCTCCGATCAACGCTTCCGTAACTGCCTTAAACTCGCCGCCCGGAAGATATACCGTATATCCTTTCTGAACGAGCTTTCTCGCATGCATCACACCATTTGTCATGAAAACTGCCCGTTTTTCTTTCAGAAAATCAATCAGATAGCCTGTTGTCGTTCCTGCATCAAGATATACAAAATCATTCGGTTGGATCAGTGACGCTGCATATCTGGCCACTTCTATTTTCTCTTCTCTGTGAAGTTCCTCCCGAAGTATTACGTCAGAATCTTTCACAACTGCGTTCATTTCAAGCGCAATGGCTCCCCCATGAACTTTTGTAAGCATCCCACGTTTATCAAGGGCATTGAGATCTCTTCTCAAAGTAGATTCCGATGCCCCTGTATACTCCATTAATTTCTGAACAGTCATACTGCCATATTCCTGCACCAGCCGTACTATTTCTTCCATACGTTCTTCTGCAAGCATAATTTCCTCCTTGCTCCGTCTGATGTATTCCGACAGGATTTTACTGCATATCTCTATTATGCCTGCAAAATGTGTTTCTGTCAAAACAATTTAATTCATTTTTACTTCTTTTTTCAAAAGACCAAGAAGGACTGCACCAATTACCGTTCCAACTGCAAGCGCTGCCAAATACATCAGTGCATTTCCTACAACCGGGAATACGAAGATTCCACCATGAGGCGCCATCAATGTACATCCAAACAGCATGGACAATGATCCTGCCACCCCTGAACCGACAACACATGCCGGAAGGACATGAAGCGGATCAGATGCCGCAAATGGGATTGCGCCTTCTGTAATAAAGGAAAGTCCCATAATAAAATTCGTCGGACCTGATTTTCTTTCTTCAACCGTAAATTTATTTTTGAATAATAATGTAGCAAGTGCGATCGCACACGGCGGAACCATACCTCCGATCATAACTGCTGCCATAATGTTATAGTTACCTGATGCAATCGATGCTGTTCCAAATACATATGCTGCTTTATTAAATGGACCTCCCATATCAACTGCCATCATACCTGCCAGAATAAATCCAAGTAAAATAACACTTGTACCGCTCATGGCCGATAATCCATTTGTTAAAGCTGTATTCACAATTCCTACAACCGGCTCGATAATAAATGTCATAGTTAAACCGATAAACAGTGTTCCGCAAAGTGGATATAAAAGTACCGGTTTCAGACCTTCCAGACTGTCAGGAAGCTTTGAAAATACTTTCTTTAATAACTGTACGAGATACCCTGCAATAAATCCGGCTGCAAGTGCGCCAAGAAATCCTGATTTTCCGTTTGCCGCAATAGCTCCACCAACAAAACCAATCGCAAGTCCCGGTCTGTCTGCAATACTTTCCGCAATGAAACCTGCCAAAATCGGAAGCATAAAGCCGAATGCAAGTCCGCCGATCTGTTTAAAGAATGCTGCTGTCGGTGTGATTGTTCCAAATAGTGATTTATCTTCCAGTGTCGCAATGTCTACACTAAATCCGTCAATCAAAAATGCAATCGCGATCAGAATACCGCCGCCTACTACAAATGGAAGCATATGGGAAACACCATTCATTAAATGCTTATAGATTTGATGTCCGGTGCTTTCTTTTTCCACCGGCATATCTTTCTGTTTCTCTCCCTTGCTCTTGTAAATCGGCGCATCTTCAGCAGCAATTTTCTGGAGCAATTCTTCCGGCTTACTGATTCCCGCAGAAACCTGACATTCGATCACGCGCTTTCCGTGGAAACGTTCCATCGGAACTTTTGTATCTGCTGCAACAATGACACCGTCTGCCTCTCTGATTTCTTTTTCCGTAAGCACATTTTTAGCGCCGCCGGAGCCCCTTGTTTCTACTTTGATCTGATAGCCAAGTTCTTTTGCTTTCTTTTCAAGACTTTCCGCTGCCATATACGTATGGGCAATTCCTGTCGGGCACGCTGTTACTGCAACAATTTTTTTCTGTACCGCCATCTCTGGCTCTTCCACCAATTTCTGAATTTCTTTTTCCTCTGCATCTTTTTCCTTCTCTGCTGTTTCAATGATCTGAAGGAATTCTTCTTTCGATGCTGCTGCTTTCAGCGCTGCCGTAAACTCTTCATTCATCAAAAGAACAGATAGTTTACTCAATACTTCCAGATGCACATTATCTTTTGTGTTCGGCGCTGCAATCAGAAAGATTAAATCCACAGGTTCTCCGTCCAAAGCATCGTATTCTACCCCGTCTTTCACAACCATAGCTGCAAGTCCCGGTGCCGTAACTGCTGCGGATTTTCCATGCGGAATTGCAATTCCTTCTCCAACTCCGGTTGTTCCTTCTTCCTCTCTTGCAAACACCGCACTGCGATATGTCTCTTTCTCCGACAGATTTCCTCTTTTTTCCATCAGATCTACCATCTGATTCAAAACATCTGTTTTATTTTGAGCAGTTCCATTTAATTCAATACTGTCTGCTGATAATAAATCTGTAATTCTCATATAGTTAGCTCCTTCTTTCTTTAACCTTAAAAACACAATGTACTTTTTAGCGCCTCTACTTCTTCCAGTGTTGCCAGATTTTCTGAAAAGGCACTGGCGCTGCCGCTGGCAATTCCCATCTTAAATGCTTCCTTATAATTACCGGTCTGCAGATATCCCGCAAGAAATCCAGCCACCATCGAATCTCCCGCTCCTACAGAATTCACAACCACGCCTTTCGGCGCTTCACTCTCATAAACTGCCCCTGTTTCAGAAACAAGCACTGCGCCATCTCCTGCCATTGAAATCAAGACATTCCGCGCCCCCATCTCCTGAAGTTTTTTCGCATGCCGGATGATTTCTTCCCGGTTTTGAAACGTTGTCTGAAAAATCTCTGCCAATTCATGGTGATTTGGTTTAATAAGAAATGGACGATATTTCAGCACATTGACAAGCAGATCTTTTGTAGCATCCACAACAATTTGAATTCCTCTTCCTTCCAAACTTTCCAGAATATCTCTGTAGATTGTATCCGGCATCGTATTGGGAATGCTGCCAGCCAGCACGAGTACATCTCCTTCTGAAAGATGCTCCAGTTTCTCACAGAGCTGTCCGACTGCATTCGCATCAATTACCGGACCTTGACCATTGATCTCGCTCTCTTCTGCAGAACGAATCTTCATATTGATTCTGGACCATCCATTTTTCAGTTCAATAAAATCTTCTTCAACTCCCTGCTCTTTTACCCGGCGTCTGATTTCTTCTCCGGTAAAACCGGAAATGAATCCAAGCGCTGTATTATCCATTCCAAGATGCTTCAAAACGATAGAAACGTTAATCCCTTTTCCTCCCGGTAAAATCAGCTCGGAAGACGTCCGATTCACTTCTCCAGTCTTCAATACATCTACTGTAACAATATAGTCAAGCGATGGATTAAATGTTACTGTATAAATCATGGTTTTCCTCCTTTTTGATTTATTTTGATTGTTTTTAGTTGTTTTTGATGATTTAATTATATTCCCGTTTTTAGTCATAGTCAATCATTTTCAATCATTTTCAGTCACAATATTTTCAATTGATTTTTGTGCAAAATCACAATATCCGCTTTAGCAAATATCATTTTTCCATAATTGAAAGCATGTGCCGCCAGGCATACATTCAAAAAAGCTGTCCTTCCATTCTATATCCTGGAAATGACAGCTTTCTTTTGTTTTTTACTTTATAACTGATTCTTGTCAGTATTTTCTAAACTATTCAAAATTTTTATGAACAAGATGACAGTATTCTTCATATACCGGAAGTCCTTCGAATTCTTCCCGCAAAACATCCCGGATTCCTTTATAATACCATCCGATGATTTTCTTATCTTTCATCCGAAACCGCTCCCACAGCTTCTCGCCGCACTCAGGATAATCTCTGTCAATATCCCGCATATTCGACAGCTTATCTGCCAGTGCGATCATTTTATGCTCTCTTGTGGCTGATTGTAACTGACGGATTGTAGCGCTTTTACGCTCCATCCAGGTTTTTGACTTATCTTCGCTTTCCTGAAGCACAAGCTCTGTTACCCGATCTCCGAATTCTTTTCGCAAAACTTCCTCCGTCACTTCTTCACAATCTTCAATCGTATCGTGAAGAATTGCTGCACTGATAATCTCCTCATCATCTGTCATTACCGATACAATCCTGCCTACTTCCAACGGATGCACAATGTACGGACGTGTCGTCCCCTTGCGAACTTGTCCTTCATGCGCCCTTGTCGCAAACGCAATTGCCCTGTCTATCATCGTTTCTATCCCCTTATTTTTTCGTTCTGTTCCATTCACCAATGACTTCACTTACCATGGAAACTGTCACAAACGCTTTCGGATCTGCCTCGTGAATATATTTCAGCAATTCTCCGTACTCAGGTCTTGTCAAAATTGTGATCAGTTCTACCTTATCTTGATTGTCATAACCTCCCTTTGCCGGATACAAGGTTACTCCTCTTCTCATCTCCTGCACAATGTACTGCTGTATCTTCTTATATTCTGACGAAAGAATACAGACTCGTTTCTTCACATGGAACCCATCAATATAATGATCCAGCACGATTCCATTGAAGTATGTCGCAAGAATACTGATCACAAGTGTCTTCGTATCATACACAAGAATCGAAGAAAACGCCGTTACCATTCCGGCAATTGTCATCGCCTTTCCAAGCTCTATATGAAAATACTTATTCAGAAACTTGGCAATGATATCGAGACCTCCGGAAGAAGCGTTGGCATTAAACAGCATGGCAAGACCAATGCTGACGATGAGCACATAACAAATTGTGTTAATAATAATCTCATCTGTCAGAGGCTTCGGATCCGGGAACAAAATCTCAAACACTTTCAGGAAAACCGGAAGCATGATCGATGTATAGATCGTCTTTGCTCCAAATTCTTTCCCGATAAAAATAAATCCCAGAATCAAAAGCAGCATGTTCAATACCAATGTCATTGTCGAAATCGACAGCGGAATAAAATTCGAAAGCACCAGTACAAGACCTGACAAACTTCCTACAACAAGCTGGCACGGTATCATAAAAAAGTATACTGCTCCCGCTACAATCATGATACCAAGCGTAATAAATAAATATTCTTTCATATTTATCTTTGATTTCATAACAGCTTTTCTCCTTTTAGTTTTATTCATTTTACTCCGTTTATTGTAACATTTTTTCTCCTGTCCCACAATGAAAATCAACCGAAATCCGCTGAAATATGATACAATCAATTCAGATTATATGTTAGGAGAATGATTATGCATCAAAAAACAGTTTTTATCAGCGGCGCCTCTGAAGGAATCGGACGTGCGGCTGCTCTTATCTTTGCCGAAAACGGCTATCATACATTTTTAAACGCCCGGTCAGAAGAGCGCCTGCTCTCACTTCAGGAAGAGATTACTTCCAATTTTCATACTGGCTGTAGCATCTTTCCGGGAGATATCAGCAATCCGGAAACCGTTCGCACTATCTTCACTCAAATAGAAAATACTCATCTTGGGCTAGATGTTCTTGTGAACAATGCCGGAATCGCATGGATTGGACTATTAAGCGATATGACCGACGAAGAATGGAATCGCGTTCTTAATACAAATCTTTCTTCTGTATTTTATTGCTGCCGCAGCGCCATTCCTATAATGCTCCGCCGAAAATCAGGCAAGATTATTAATATTTCCTCTATGTGGGGAACTTCCGGCGCTTCCTGTGAAGCAGCCTATTCTGCATCTAAATCAGGTGTCAATGGTCTTACAAAAGCGCTTGCAAAAGAACTTGCTCCAAGCAATATTCAAGTAAATGCCATTGCCTGCGGCGTAATTGACACAAAAATGAATAGCCAATTATCAGAAGAAGAGCGCGAAAGCCTTTCAGAAGAAATCCCGGCAGGATATTTCGCTTCTCCATGGGAAGCAGCAAAGTTTATCTTCCACACCGCTTCTGCCCCTTCCTACATGACAGGTCAGATTATCGGATTTGACGGCGGATTTCTTTAAATTGTTAGAATATTCTATCTTTTTCACACTTTATTAACATTTTTACTATTGACTTTTGCTTTATTCTGCTTATAATTAGACATAACTGTTTCCTATCCGGATATCGTTATATTTTTTTGAAGGAGGGTTCATTCCATGCATTCTTACAAAGTACATTTTAATAATGCAGAACAAGTATTTGATTTTGTAACAAAAATTCGTAAATTTGATTTCGACATGGATTTAAAAGCAGGATGCCGAATTGTAGATGCCAAGTCCATTGTCAGCGCTGCAGCGATCAGTGATGCTTCTGAACTTACACTTCAGATTCACGCAGATGATTGTTCGGAAGTTCTGGACTGTATTAGTCCATACCTTGCAGCATAATATATGTAGTTTTTCTACTCTCCCCCTATTTTATTAGGCAAACCAAACGGGCTGTCGGGAAATAGATAGTTCCAAACAGGGCAGATTTGACTCACATGAGTCAAATCTGCCCTGAAACTTTTCGTTAAAAAGAAGAAAAGAATGGC